>DLYX01000061.1 GCA_003447545.1 Deltaproteobacteria bacterium
TTCCGGTGATCGATGGGTTTTTCTCTCTCACCTATGTGCGGAACAGTGGGGCCGCCTTCAGCATGTTTGCCGATTTTCCGGCATCCTTCCGGAAGCCCTTTTTCATGGTCGTCACGATTGTTGCGGTGGTCGGGATAGGCTGGTTCACCCGAACGACGCCACGCGAGGACAAGCTTACGCTGGTCGCCTGCGGTTGTATTTTAGGAGGCGCTCTGGGGAATGCGATCGATCGTCTCGCCTATGGCTCGGTGATCGATTTTCTGGACGTGTTTGTCGGTGATTGGCATTGGCCGGCGTTCAATGTCGCCGATGCGTTTATCACAACCGGAGTCATTCTTTTGCTGTTGGCAGGGTTCTTCGTGCGTGGACCGGAGGATCCTGCAGAGGGTTCGTCCCATTAGGCGATTCGGTCAGGAAAGTTTCACCTGATAGGCCAATGTCTTGCCGTTCTCGATTCTTTCGCGACGGGGACGAAACAGGCCCAGCCAGGAAATCCAGTACTTTGCACTCCAGGCTTCGCCGAGCGTATCGACCAGGTCGAGGTCTTTGATGCGGGTGGCTTCCCCGATGATTTCCGGACCGTCGGCTTGGCCGACACGTATCCGGACCGGGCCGCTTTCCTTCAGGCGCTTGCCTTTGAAGCTGTCGGGCGAACAGGTGAAATAGATCGTGTTCTCATTATACCAGAACCAGATGGGAGCCTGACTGCTCCAGGAGCCATCTTTCCGGCGGGTTGATAGATAGATGAGATCATCTTCCTGCAGGCCTTCGGTTTGTGCTGCTGTGCCGCTTCGAGCGTCTGCGTCGCCAATTCCGAACCATGGAGCCAGAGTGGCCATGAGGCCGACAGAGGAGGCAGTGTAGAGAAAATCCCGTCTTTCCATAACGACAAGCGTAGCATTTCGAGACGGGCGGTTGCGAGATCTTTGGCAAGAGATTCTTGCACCGTTTCACTCCCGAGTGGAGTGTCCTACTGCTCTCAGCGAAGTTCAGGGCGCTGGTGCCACCCTGATGGATTGAATCGCAAGGGTGAGTGATGGGTCGGATTGCAGGGCAAGCCGGGCGGTGTAGCGTCCGGGGGCCTCGGGAAGAGCGAGTCTGAGAGCAGTATGTCCATTTCCTCCTCGGGCGACAGCGACTGGTAAAAAGCCGACCAGTAGATGCTCGGCGACCAATCGACCCCGAAAGTCGAAGAATTCCACCCTCAAGGGAGTTTCGGTCTCGGGGGCAGGGTGGCGAAAGTTGGACTGCCCCCGAACCTGAAGCTCGAAAACCAGCAGGTCCTCCGGGCCGGTCAGGTTGAGGGTTGTCGTCGAGGGTTGATTCGACTCGAGAACGTCAAAGTTCTCGGCAACGGGAAAATTGCCCTGCAGTCCAAGGAGAAGGTGGCCGGAACTTTCCGCTCGCGTGGTCAGTCGCCCGCCGGCACCTCTGCTGCGGGCAAGATTTCGGAGAAATTGCTCATAGGCCTCTGCGGAGAGATCGTGTTTGTGGATCAGGATGTTGCCGAAGCCGAGAGTGGCCAACGCTTCGGCCCCCGCGGGTTGCGCGAGTTCGGCGGCGAAAGAGGCGAGGGGTTTGGCTGGATCCCGACCGTCGATGCTGCCTGTGGTCGTTGCGCGACGATGCCATGCTGCGGTGAGGTGGCGGTGCGCGGCGCGATCGGGGATTCCGGTCGGGAGATCGAGGATCGCCCCCGGTTGCACCTGTTGCAGAAGCTGGGCTTCTTCGAGCGGGGGGCTCAGGAAGCTGACCCGGCGCGCCTGAGCCGGAGCGATAGAGATGGGATTGAGCGGGTAGAGAAGGTTGCCGAGGATCAGGCCGGTGAAAAAAATCGCTCCCCAGATCCTTTGGGTGATCGGGGAATGCACTCGCTCGAGGATGGCCAGGGAACCGAAGGCGGCGAGCAGGCACCAGCCAAAGGGGAGCAGGAGCCGCAGGCTCCAGCGCAAGGAATTTGCTTCCGGAGCGCGTCCCTCCAGCCAGCTGCCCGGCAGTTCTTGCCGCAGGCCGTCGCCAATTGAAATTTCATCGGCAAGAGCGAGGGGCAGCACGAGGAGCGCTACGAATATCAGCAGGCGGGGGTCGCCGAGTCGGCCCTTGTAGGCGCCGCGGGTCCTGTCCATGATGCCGACGGCGGCCAGGCAGGCAATGATCAGGCCGGGACCGGCCAGGCCCCCAGGCATGAACGCCCAAAGTTCATCGGCCTGGAGGGACGGGTAAACCAGGGTTCCGGGGAGTACGAGTGCGGGGCCGAAGGCTGCTCGGAGAGCGATCAGAAGTGTCAAGCAAGCGGATAGTCTCCCCAAGGTGCTTCGTTCGTGGGGCCGCTGATGCAGGACGAGGAGTGCGCTCACGACGATCGCAGAGACCGCAATCGGCAGAGGAGCGAGGGCAAGGGGAAGGGTTAGTCCGGCCAGCACGAAGAAAGCGGGCCCTGCTTTCTCCCTGACGACCCATCCGGTGGCCAGAACGGTCGCGGGCAGAAGGGGACTGAGGAGGAGGAAGGTGGAGGTCGGATCGAGCAGCACCGCCGGTGGCAGGGCGTATCCAAGCCCGGCAATACCAGCAGCGATCGGATTGCCCGTGCAGATCCGGCAGAGCAGAAACATGGAGATGAATGTGAGCCAGGGAATGAGGACGGCCGCCATATTCCAGGCCAGAACGGGCTCTCCGAGAGCGACTGCGGGCGCGGCGATCAAGGAAGCAATGGGGCCCGGGGTATCCGCCGGAGCGCGGTTGACTCGCGGATACCCGGGCCAGGCGGCCGGTTGATTGCCTGGGGACAGGATTCGTTCGGCGCCTGATGCGAGCAGGCTGAACTGCCGGATTTCGCTGCCGGGTTCTCCGTTTCCGGTGAGGATGACACTCGTGGGGGCACGCATTGACGGGCTTGCGAGCGCCAGAAACAGGGCGAGCGCCGCGAGGAGAGAGCCCCTCCCCGGTAGAAAGGATCGAAGCCCGCCCGGGTGGCCGAGGATTCCGGCGGGCGGTGAGTTTTTCTTGCGAGGACTCATGATAATTTGTCGAGAACTTCAGAGGTAGCCCGCCGCGCTCGCTTTGGCTAAACGTAAGCAGTGCAAAATCGCTTGATTTTTCTGGTGGGTGCCCCTCGATCAGGGACGACTCTCCTGGCCCGCATCCTCAGCGCGCATTCCGAGGTCGCCAGCCGAGCAGAACCCCATCTGATCACGCCTCTGGCACATCTGGGTTATTTTGGGAGTGTCCAAAAGGCCCCCTACGATCCCTTCAACGTCCAGCAGGCGATTCAGGAATTGGTATCGGACCTCCCGGGCGGAGAAGAAGACTACCTCACGGCGCTCCGAGCGTATACCGATTCCCTGTACGGCGCGATCCTCGAGCAAACTCCCGACAAGAAGTATTTTCTCGACAAGACTCCAGCCAACTCTCTGGTTCTTCCGTTTTTGACCAAGCTCTATCCGCAAGCCGGGTATATTGTCCTGACCCGACATCCCCTCGCGATCCTGTCCTCGTATGTGAACTCGTTTTTTGATGGGGACTACCAAGTCGCGATGGAGCATAACCCGATCTTGCAGCGGTACGTGCCGGCGCTGGCTCGGATGTTGCGCGAAAAGCCTGTGCCCTTTATCCCGATTCGCTACGAGGATTTCGTAGCCGATCCGGAAGCCGGTTTTCGCAAGATCTGTGAGCACCTCGATATTTCGTTTGAGTCGGCGGCTATCAACTATCAGGAGCAATCCGAGGAATTTCAGGGTCTCGGTGATCCGATCGGCGTCGGCCAACACGACCGCCCCGTGACCTCCTCGATCAAGCGTTGGGCCGTCGAGATCGCCACCAATCCGCAATCGCTGGCGCAGGTCCTGTCGATCGTTGATCAACTCGAAGACGAGGATCTCGAGATTCTGGGTTATCCCCGGGCACAGATTCTGGACGACCTGAACGAGGCGGCAAGCAGTGGCACCAAGCCGGCCAAGCGGAGTCGTCCGCTGCGCTACACCCTCGAGCGGAAACTCCTGATCGGTCTGCGGCGCAATATTCACAAAAACGTTCTGGGTCGGGTTCTCAAGAAGCTCCAATTTGCCCTCGATGTCATCCTGCGGGACTAGGCTGTTGACTGTAGGCTCGTCGAATCCGCAATCGTGCAGGACCCATGTTCCTTCTGTTAGTCTGGCAGTATGACCGGTACCGAGGTCCGACAATCCTTCCTTGATTTCTTCGCCACGCGAGGGCACCTCATTGTGCCGAGCGACCGGATCGTCCCTGCGAGTGACCCATCTCTGATGTTCACGAATGCCGGAATGGTGCCGTTCAAGAATGTCTTCCTCGGGACTGAGGATCCCCGGGCGCCCCGGGTGGCTGATTCCCAGAAGTGTTTGCGCATTTCCGGCAAGCATAACGACCTCGATGACGTCGGGCGGGATGTTTACCACCAGACTTTCTTCGAAATGCTCGGTAATTGGTCGTTTGGGGACTATTACAAGACCGAAGCGATCGAGTGGGCGTGGGAGTTGCTGACCGATGTCTGGGGGCTTCCCAAGGACAAACTCTACGCGACCGTTTTCGAAACGGACGACGAGGCAGCGGCGCTTTGGCCGAAGATCACCGACATCGACCCGGCCCATGTTCTTCGTTGCGGGGCCAAGGACAACTTCTGGGAGATGGGAGAGACGGGCCCCTGCGGACCCTGTTCGGAGGTTCATTTCGATCGAGGGCCCGAGGCTTGCGACCTGCCTCCGGGACACGAATGTGGCGTGAATTCCGAATGTGCCCGCTATATGGAAATCTGGAATCTTGTTTTTATCCAGAACGACCGGCAGGCCGACGGCAGCCTCGGTGACCTGCCCGCGCGTCATGTGGATACAGGGATGGGACTCGAGCGCGTCGTATCGATCTTGCAGGGGGGGAACGGGAACTACGACAGTGATCTTCTCCGAGGCTTGATCGGCGTTGCCGAGGAAATGAGCGGTCGTCCCTACCTGGGTGCCTACGGCGTCGAGGACGTGGCGTTTCGTGTCATCGCCGACCACGCGCGTGCGGTCGCTGTCATGATCGGGGATGGCATTCTTCCTTCGAATGAAGGCCGTGGATACGTCCTGCGCCGTCTGTTGCGGCGCGCGGCGCGCCAGGCGCATGTTCTCGGTATCGAGGGAGCTTTTCTCGGACGCGTGACCGATCAGGCCGTCGAAGTTCTGGGTTCAGCTTATCCGGAGTTGATCGAGCATCGGGCCCGGATTGGCCAGACAGTGGCCTCGGAAGAGGAACGCTTCGGAGAGACGCTCGACAAGGGTTTGGGTCTTCTCACCGATGAGCGTCGCAAGATGAAAAGTCGTGGTGAGGATCGGTTGTCCGGTGAGGTCGCCTTTCGTCTCTACGATACCTATGGGTTTCCCTTCGATTTGACCGAGGATATCCTGCGCGGGGAAGGCCTGTCTGTCGACCGCGAGGGGTTTGATCAATCGATGGACGCCCAACGCGCGCGAGGTCGCGAGGGTGCTCGTTTCTCGACGGCCACCGGCGGTGGTTTTGGCGACGAGAAATCGGCCTTTGTCGGCTACGATCAGGAGGCGGCAGAGTCGAATATTCTTGCGCTGGCTTTTGATGGAGCTCCGATGGAGCGAGCAGAGGTCGGCGCAACGGTCGAGATCGTTGCAGCGGAAACGCCCTTCTACGGAGAGTCCGGTGGCCAGGCGGGCGATGGCGGGTTTATCGAGTTGGCCGATGGCGGGCTTGTGGAGGTGCAGGACACGCTCAAGCCACGGCAGGATTTGATCGTCCATCGTGGGAAAGTTTTGCGGGGCTCGGTTACGCCAAATGCAGCCGCAACGTTCCGGGTGGATCATGAGCGTCGCGAGGCCACGCGGCTGAACCATTCGGCTACGCATATTCTGCACGCAGCCCTGCGAGAATTTCTGGGCGAAGAGGTCCATCAGGCGGGCTCGTTGGTGACAGCCGAGCGGCTCCGTTTCGATTTCACCTATGGCAGTCGTGTCGATACCGAGAAGCTTGTCGCGATCGAAGATTGGGTAAACGCACGGATTCGCGAAAATGTGCCTGTCAGTGCGACCGAGATGGCGTTCGACGATGCGCTCGCGGCCGGAGCTCTGGCTTTCTTCGGAGACAAATACGGAGACCAGGTTCGTGTCCTGCAGATGGGGGATTTTTCGGTCGAACTCTGCGGAGGCACCCATGTTTCCCGAACCGGGGATATCGGCTTGTTCAAGATTGGCGCGGAATCTGCCGTGGGAGCTGGTGTCCGTCGGATCGAGGCGGCTACCGGAAGTGTGGCTCTCGCTCAGGTGCGGGCTCGGGAAGAAGAGATCCGTGGACTGTCGAGCTTGTTGAAGACCGACGAGCGCGAATTGGCTCCGCGAATCGAGAAGTTGCTGGCCCAGCAAAAAGAACTCGAGAGGAAAATCGAGTCTACCGAAGCGAAGCTCGCTTCGGGTGCTTCGCGTGACCTGATGGAAGGCGTGCAGGAGATCGCCGGGATTCGGGTTTTGGTCCAGCGGGTCGACGGGGGCGCGAAGGTTTTGCGAGGGCTTGCTGATCAGTTGCGCGACAAGCTCGGCTCCGGCGTGGTTGTGCTCGGCGGGGTCGATGGCGCCAAGGTCGTTCTTTTGGCTGCCGTGACAGCCGATCTGACGGAGAAGATTCAGGCGGGACAGATTATTCGAGAAATTGCGCCCATCGTTGGCGGTGGAGGCGGGGGGCGTCCCGATTTCGCCCAGGCCGGAGGCAAGGACCCCGCAAAGCTGGATGCGGCTCTGGCCCGCGTCCATGAGTTTCTTGCCGAATGAGCGATCCTGGAACACAGCCTCTCTGCAGCGTTCGGGTCGAGGTCCCGGATGCAAGTTTGCTCAACGCGTTGTTGGGGCAGCATGACGAGCATTTGAAGATTGTGGAAGAGGGCACCGGAGTTCAGGCGGTTGTTCATGAATCGATGATCGAATGCCGCGGGGACGAGGAGCAGACGGAACTCGGTGCAAGAGTGCTGCGCGAGTTATTGGAATTGCTGGCTCGCGGCTACCCACTCTATCGCTCCGATGTCGGATACGCGGTGAGGATTCTCTCTGCCGATAGCCAGGCTCGCTTGCACGAGATCTTTCTGGATACGATTTATATTTCGGCTCATCAGCGTACGATTGCCCCGAAATCGGTGGCGCAGAAGTATTATATCGATCTGATTCGCAAAAGAGATATTGTTTTCGGGATCGGACCGGCCGGCACAGGAAAGACCTATCTTGCCATGGCAATGGCTGTCGCAGCGCTGCTGCGAAACGATGTGACGCGTATTGTTCTGGCGCGACCGGCTGTGGAAGCTGGTGAACGGCTCGGATTTCTGCCGGGTGATCTGGCCGAAAAGGTGAACCCCTATCTGCGGCCCCTTTACGACGCCTTGAACGATATGGTCGACCCCGCACGCGCCAAGAAATATATGGAACACGGAACCATCGAGGTCGCTCCCCTAGCGTTCATGAGAGGTCGCACCTTGAATGATTCCTTTGTGATTCTCGATGAAGCGCAAAATACGACACGCGAGCAGATGAAGATGTTTCTCAC
>DLYX01000040.1 GCA_003447545.1 Deltaproteobacteria bacterium
AAGCGCAAAATACGACACGCGAGCAGATGAAGATGTTTCTCACCCGCCTCGGCTTTGGCTCGAAAGCCGTCATTACCGGAGACGTCACCCAGACCGACCTTCCTGAAGGGAAAAAGTCGGGTCTGGTCGAAGCGCGGGAGCTTCTGAGCAAGATTGACGATATCGGGTTCGCGACTTTCACCGAACGTGATGTGGTCCGGCATCCATTGGTCCAGAGCATCATTACCGCCTACGATCGACGTTGATGGCTGATGTCAGCGTCACGGCTCGCGGCGAGTGGGCGCGCTATATCGAGCCTGTCGAAGAGGCAGCTCTGTTCTGGCTTGCCCTTCTCGACAAGCACGAAAGCGAACTGTCGATCCTTTTGACTGACGATGAGGAAATCCATCGCTTGAATCAGGCTTATCGCCAACGTGATCGTCCGACCGATGTGCTGTCTTTCTCGCAGCGAGAAGGCGACTTTCCCGGGCCCGCCGCCGTTCTCGGCGACGTGGTGATCTCAATGGATACAGCCCACCGGCAGGCGCACGAACGGGGCCATTCTTTTGATGTCGAGCTTCTGGAATTACTTGCCCATGGTCTTCTGCACCTATTGGGTTACGACCATGAGATTTCCGCAGCCGAGCACGAGCGCCACCTCGGCAAGCAGGCCGAGATTCTCGCTGCGTTTGCAGCTCGCTGACCAACCGCGGGCAGGCTGCTGATTGCCGATCGCAGTCCTCCCCCGAAACGACATGGCAAGTCGCAGATTGTCCTGTCCTGTGAGAACCACACCTGTCACCCCTCGAGGACGGTCGCGGATCGAGACCGGCGCTTGCGTCCGCCGGGCCTACCGTAAAATCAGGGAATGACTCTGGCATGAGGGTTGCATTCGTTTCGATCCAGTCAAAAGTGCAATCGCCATGATGCCTGCAGGCAGCTGCCTCCGTATCCGGGATTTTCATTTCCCCCGGATGCGACGATCGGCGCCGCTGCGGATTTTTCTGCAGCCCTGAACCCCCGTCTCCTTTGCCGGGCAGGGTTTCGGATTGCATCACCTGGCCATCCGGAAATTCAGGGCGAGGTCGGCACGGAAAGAGTATGGAAACTATGAAACGATATAAGCCTGAGAATAAATTCAGCCGCTATCTGCGGATCACTACTTTGGGAATTGCAGTTCTTGCAGGGGGGTCGATTCCGGCAGAAGCCGCAAGCGAATACCAGCCTGGCGCGATCTATGTCGGAGGCGAGGAGGTTTGTCTGGAAGGTGACCTGTTCACGACGAAATGGTGGGCGGGAGCATCGGACAAGCCTTCGGACGTTGATGTGGTCGATCAGGCCTGGGAGACGCCGTGGCAGCGCCTTGCCGTGAATTCGGACGTTTGCAACGGCGATGGTTCGGCGAATCAGGGCCCCGCGAATGAACCGGTGGCCGAAGAGGGTCCGGCGGGTGGAGTCGATGAAGTCGCGGGTCCGGAAGCTGACCCTGAAGATATCATCGTCCCCGAGGATCCGACGCCGGCACTCCCTGTCGGAGGCGACGAACCCACAACCGATCCCTCGGGCTGTCCTTCCTGGAACGGTGATACGGTCTATCTCGGCGGAGTGACGGTATCTTATGCTGGAGAAAACTGGGAGGCGCAGTGGTGGACGCGAGGAGATACGCCGGGAACAACCGGACCATGGGGCGTTTGGCGCCGATCGGAAAACCCGACGGAGTCGTCGTGTGCTTCCGAAGCCGGACCTATGCCAGTTGTGAACCCTGTTGCGGAGGACCTCCCGGAGGAAAATTCCGCACCGGATCTGAATTCGGATCCCGTCGTGGATTCGGATCCTCTCGTGCCGGCATCAACGACGGTCGCTTTGAGCGAACTTCTGGAAACCGAAGTGGCTCTGACCAGTGGTTCCTTGATGGCGGAGGTGAAGTTCTCCATTCAGACACGAGACAATGACATCGTGGAATCTGTCACGCCGCAGGATCCGGGAAATCCGGAGAACGTAAAGCGTGTTGAATCGATCGTGGATGCGAGTCGTTGGGCCTATTTCTTCCCCCGACGAGCGCCCGAGTACACGTATACGAACTTTCTCCGCGCAATCGCCAAATTCCCGGCGTTCTGTGGCACCTATGCCGATGGCCGCGATTCGGACGCCATCTGCCGGAAAGCTCTTGCCACAATGTTTGCTCACTTCACACAGGAGACGGGCGGACACACCATCGCCTGGCCCGAGGCCCAGTGGCGTCAGGGATTGGTCTACGTGCGGGAGCTGGGTTGGAGTGAGGATGCCCCGAACGGATATGGAATCTGTGACCCCGCCAGTTGGCAGGGCGATACATGGCCATGTGCGGTATTCCCGCAAGGCCATCCGGCCAGCGATCAATACAAGAGCTATTTCGGCCGTGGCGCCAAGCAGCTGAGCTACAATTACAACTACGGTCCGTTCTCCGAGGCGATGTTCGGCGATGTGACGGTCCTGTTGGAGCAACCGAATCTGGTTGCGGACACCTGGTTGAATCTGGCGAGTGCGATCTTCTTCTACGTCTACCCGCAGCCGCCCAAGCCCTCGATGCTGCATGCCCTCGACGGTACCTGGGTTCCCAATGCGCATGACCTTGCCGGCGGCCTCGAGCCGGGGTTCGGTGTCACGACTCAGATTATCAACGGTGGCGTAGAATGCGGGGGACCGACAGAGCATGGTCAGTCGGTCAATCGAATCGAATATTATCGAAACTTTGCCCGCGAGCTTCAGGTTCCATTGGCGGCGAGTGAAGTTCTCGGTTGTGCGAATATGCAACGATTCGACACGCAGGGCTCCGGAGCACTGGCGATCAATTGGGAGCAGGACTGGACGAGCCCCAATGCCTGTCAGCTAGTTAGCTACCAGACGCCATTCTCCGCGTTCCTCGATGGAGATTATGCACGCTGCGTCGAGAGCTTCTTCGATGTCACCATCCTGGACGACCTCGATTAGGGAAAACAGGGAACCGCCCGGGCAACCAGCCCGGGCGGTTCGGTTTTCGAGCCTTGTGTCTCAGGTATCGAAACGGACTTGAAGTTTGTCCGGGGAGCGAAAGGCGACTCCGACCATATGGGACTCTTCTTGTTCGTCGAGGCGCAGTCCGGGTAATCTCTCGAGCAAGCGCGCCACGGCACGCTGCGCTTCCATCCGCGCGAGATGGGTGCCGAGGCAGAAATGTGCACCGAAACCGAAGGCCAGATGTTCGCTGGTGTTTGCGCGTTGCAGGTCCAGCCGATCACCATCGGGGAATTTCTGCTCATCTCGATTGGCCGACCCGATGGCCGCCATGATCAAAAGCCCTGGCGGGATTGGCACACCTGCGATTTCGACTTCGCGGGTCGTCTCGCGGCTGACGTATTGTACCGGGGATTCCCAGCGCAAAACTTCCTCGAGGATGGGAGCCATGCTCTCGGGGCGCGACCGCGCGGCAGCCATCGCCTCGGGGTGGGTCAGCAGGGCGTGGAGAATGGTCCCGGTGAATCGGTAGGTGGTTTCCGCGCCTGCAGGAAGCAGCAGTCGGAGAAAACTCAAAATTTCTTCTTCGAGGAGGGCTTCATCATCGATCCGCGCATGTGCGAGTGTCGACAGTAGATCGTTCTTCGGCTCTTTGCGCCGTTCTTCGACGATAGGTTTGAGGTGGTCCACGATATGTTGTGCTGCTGCGAAGCCGGCTTCGGGGTCGTCGTAAACACTGATGAGTTGGAGTGCCCACGTATGAAACTGATGGTAGTCCTCGATGGGAACTCCGATCAGGTCGGCGATGACGCGAATGGGGAAGGTATAGGTAAATTGCTTGACCAGGTCGGCTTGACCATCGTTTACGAATTCGTCGATTAAATGGTCGATGGCGGAATCAATCACCGACGATGCTGTCTCGCGGATGGCACGCGGTGAGAAGCTCGGCGTGATCAGGCGGCGCTGGCGCAAATGCTGCTTTCCGTCCATTTCGATGATCGTGCTGCCCATGACCAGGCCGATCCCCTTCGCGTTGGCGATCGACGAGAAGGTTTCTGCATCGCGCAGGACACGGTTCACATCCTCATAGCGAGTGACCAGCCACGTATCTCCGAGCTCACTCTGAATCTTTCTTACGGGCTCGTGCACACGCATATGGGCATAGACGCGGTGTACATCGCGAACCGGGCTCATCATGCCACCCTTGAAGAGCTCACTTGGGCGCGGGGGCTTTGCCTGGCCCCCTTCTGGTTCGTTGGTTGTCGCCATCAGAATCTTCACCTCGCAGGTCGATCGATTGATTTACCAATCGTCCCCCACTGACGTTGACGAAGCTGGCCTCCCGGGTCAAGCGGCAAGGCCTGACCAATCGGTCGGGCCAAGAGTTCCCAGAGATAGCGATGATGGGTAGAGTCGCTTTGTGAAAGTCGAGAACTGGATGATGGAAGTACGCGATACAGACTTCGAGCGAGAAGTTCTGGAGCGATCCCACAGTATCCCTGTTTTGGTCGATTTCTGGGCACCATGGTGTCGCCCCTGTGAGGTTGTCGGTCCGGTGCTGGAAAATCTTGCCGATGAATTCGAAGGCCGATTTCTGCTCGCCACAGTCGATATCGACCAGAACCCCCGGGCCTCGGCCAACTATGCCGTGCGCTCCATTCCGCTGGTGCTGGCGCTTCGCGACGGCGAGGTTCTGGCTCAGCTGGTCGGCGTGCAAAGCGAGGGCGTCTATCGGCAGTTGGTGGAAAATCTGCTGCGGAGCGACGACGGGGCATCTGTATGACATGGATGAGCCAGATCTTTCCTGCGCCACGAGAGTGCAAGCAGCGCTCGGAGGAAATGCTTTCCTGGCCACTCCAGATCGAAGTGCTGGTCGACCCGGCTCTGCCCGAGCAAGGGTATCGCCTCGAACTCGCGATGGGTACCGCGTCGATCACCTGTCGGGATGCGGCCGGAGAAAGGTATGCGAGAGCTACGCTCCGCCAGTTGGAGATAGCCTGCCCCGGTGCGGTTCCCGAATTGGAAGTTCTGGACTGGCCTGAATTTCCGGTTCGCGGCTATATGCTCGATATCA
>DLYX01000288.1 GCA_003447545.1 Deltaproteobacteria bacterium
GTTCGAGCGCCTGCTTCCGCGGTTGACCTCCCGTGATCCCGCCGGGAATTTGCGGGGCACCGGGGACTCGACCGAGACTCAGGTCGCGTCAGTCCCCGGCCCAACTCTTTCGGCACAAAAAAGCCCCCGACCCGAAGGTCGAGGGCTTTGAAAACCATCTGCCGGAAAGCGGTTCCCCTTGGAAACCGCTTTCCGAACAAAGGGAAATCAGTACTCCATGGAAATGCCGGCACCGAAGTTCGGCTTCCAATCCGAACCACCCGTACGAATTGCCGCAGCCTGCCAGATGCCGGTGATCCCGGTCCAGACAGACCAGTCGCCATAGCCCGCAGGCACAAACGACAGAGGTGCCGATCCGGCCAGACCCAGCGAAGCAAAGCCGACGGTGTTGCCACCATAAACGTAGTCCTCGCCAATGGCCATGCCCATAGAGATCGGGGCGCTGACCGTAATCGGCGTGGAGCCATCTTCGTTGAAGGTGTATCCCGGCTCGGCGCCGATTTCGAGATAGCTGCCGTTCTTGTTGCCGTTGATACCGCTGCTGCCGCCTGCCACTTCAAAAGCGAACAACGCGTAGGGAGAGAGAGCAAAGGCACCCAAATGCTCGGAGTCATCGAAGCTGATTCCGAGATCCAATTCCTGAATCGTCGAGAATCCGTTGTTGGGGTAGAGATAGTTGACGTAGCTCACCGAAGCGGTGAAACCGGCGCCCAGCGATGCACTCACGCCGACGTAGAGATCCAACTCATAAAGAGGAGCCGGATTTTGCGTGGCATCCAGATTCCCGAAACCAAGATCCTTGGAGTTCAGGCTGGCCCACGTGCCCACAAAGAACGAAACGTTCTGGAAAGGGCCTTCGCCGTTATCGACCAACTGGATCGCTATCTCGGCCCAGGGCTGCGCCTGCAAACCGGCTGTCTGCTGGGTCAGTCCACGGAAGAAGTACTTGTCGTAGAGGTCCACGCCGCCGGCGATCGTGATGAAACCGTTATTGCCCACGGGGCAATCGGCACATCCTTCTTCGACTACGACGATTTCCTCGCCAACGATTACGGCTTCGCCGGGGACGACCTCGTCCGCCTGCGCCGCACCCGCCATTGCGAGCGAACCCGCAGCCATCATTGCCACCGCGAAGCGGAAGCTCTTTCCTGTTTTCAAACTCTTCATTTTCTTTTTCTCCTCATTCAATTCTGGGCGAGCCTTTGGACCCATTGGGGACGCCCCCCAACGAGATCAAGCTTTGCGCAAAGTTCGCACTTGGGATCCTTTGATCCGAGAGCCAATCCTGCAACGCAGGCCACACCACATCCACACAGCAACCATCATGCCCGAACGTCGTCACCACCTTGGGACAACGAGAAGTCGCTCCATTCTACAGAAATCATGGGGTTCAATGCAAGCACCGCCCAACCCCCCTGATCTCGAGTGCCTAAATCAGCAGCGATTGCCCAAACGCGGGGCATACCATTGCCTTTTCCAACCTCTGGCTACGCCATCGGCAGTTTTCCAAAAAATCATGCCTCAATTCATCCCGAACCATGGAGCAAGCCCACCCTTCCGACTATGATCGGGGTCCGCGATGCGAGTTTACCATGACCTTCTGGAGAGAATCCTTGCCACCGGTACCGACCGCAGTGACCGCACGGGGACCGGCACACGAAGCGTTTTCGGCCATCAAATGCGCTTCGATCTGGCTCAGGGGTTTCCTTGCCTGACCACAAAAAAGCTCCACTTACGCTCAATTATTATTGAACTCCTCTGGTTTTTACGCGGTGAGACCAACATCGCATGGCTGAAACAGAACAACGTTTCCATCTGGGACGAGTGGGCAGATGCCGAAGGCGACCTGGGGCCGGTATACGGCCATCAGTGGCGCTCCTGGCCGGGCCGGGGCGGCGAGACCATTGACCAGATCGCCTGGGTCGAGAATGAAATTCGCACTAATCCGGACTCCCGGAGGCTCATGGTTACGGCCTGGAACCCAACGGATGTCGAAAAAATGGCCCTGCCCCCCTGCCATTGCCTGTTTCAGTTCTATGTCAGTCAGGGCCGGCTCTCGTGCCAGCTCTACCAACGAAGCGCGGACGTTTTTCTGGGCGTTCCCTTCAATATCGCCTCGTATGCTCTCCTCACACAGATGCTGGCGATGACCACAGGTCTGGCGCCTGGCGAGTTCGTCCACACTCTCGGCGACGCCCATCTCTACGCCAACCACCTCGACCAGGCGCGGCTCCAGTTGGAGCGAGAGCCACGGGAACTCCCGACGATGCGAATCCTGCAGCCCAGAGAATCCATCTTCGATTTCACCTACGAGGATTTTTCCCTCGAAGCCTACGATCCTCATCCCCATATCAAGGCCGCGGTCGCGATTTGAAAGTTTCGCTGATCGTTGCTGCCGGTGAGAATAACGTGATCGGGCAGCGCGGCGACCTTCCCTGGCGCCTTCCGGAGGATTTGAAACGATTCCGAGCTCTGACGACCGGACATCATATTCTGATGGGCCGGCGCACCTGGGATTCGATTGGCCGACCTCTGCCCGGGCGCACCAGTTTGGTGCTCTCCCGCTCGAAATCTCTCGAGTTGCCGGGCGCTCGGGTCCTGCCCGATCTCACCGAGGCACTCAAGGCAGCACAGAGCGCTGGAGAAACCGAAGCCTTCGTTATCGGCGGGGCATCGCTCTACGCCGAAGCCCTCCCTCTTGCGGACAGAATCTATCTGACCCGTGTTCATGCGGCCCCTGAAGGCGACGTCTTTCTGCCTCCAATCGACACCTCACTTTTTCAGGAAGAGCGCGGCAAGACCCATCCGGCCGACAGCAAGCATACGTTTTCCTTCAATTTTTCAATACTTTCGCGAGTGGCAGGGCCGACGAACCCCGAGGGCTTGTGATCAACCCCGGATGGCTCAATACTCCGATGATGCGCATCCGGAATCCGCTTCGTCGCACGGGAATCATACTAGCCTCGCTTTGCCTCCTCGGACTCGGCCCCGAAACAAGCCACGCCGAAGACGCCTGGGTCAGCGGCAAGGTGACCTTGAACCTCCGGCGTGGCCCTGGCACGCAATACAAGATCCTCGGCAAGATCTCGGCCGAGGCACATGTGGACATCCTCAACTCGCGCGAGGGTTGGCGAGAGGTCCAACCGGACGAGGGCCGCTCGGGCTGGATTCCCTCGGGCTATCTGGTGGACACCCCACCCGCCAGTATCCAGTTGGAAACCGTCACCGCGGCCCTGGCGGCCACCAAAGAATCTCTCCTACAGGCCCAAACCGAAGCCGCTCGCATCACCAACGGCCTGCGGTCGCGAACCGAGGAACTCGAATCCGAGAACCTTGCACTGGAGAGCCGCGACAAAAATCAGGTCGCCAAAATCGACCTGCTACAGGCCGAGCGAGACCAACTCCGGGCCGACGTTCGATGGCGAGAATGGCTGACGGGCGGAGGGATCCTTCTGTTCGGCATGGCGCTGGGTGCTGTCTTGCGCGGGAACGGACGCAAGAAGAACTCACGCGTCCGGCTCTGAGTCTCCCCGCGGATCCGAGCGCCGCAAGCGAAAAATCGCACGCACGGGCAACTCGAGGCTCCGCGAGATCTTGA
>DLYX01000586.1 GCA_003447545.1 Deltaproteobacteria bacterium
GGAGTGTATCGCCGTCGCTCAAGTCGGCATCGCCGCCTTTGGTCACGATGATCTGAACTCCGCTGGGTCCGACGTAAATTTTTCCGAGCTGTGCAGGCATGCCTTTGATCTCCTCTTGCAAGCGTCGACGGGCGACACCGGGGTCTTTTGCCGGGGGTCAGTTCCCCTGTGGCGCGGTTGCCATCAGCGCCTTGGCGGCCGATTCGTCGAGACGCTCGGCTTCGTCGACCAGCATGACCGGGATATCGTCTTCGATCCGGTACTTCAGACGGGACTCCGGGCAGAACAAGAAGCCCTCGTCGGCGAAATAAACGAGTGCCTGTTTGGATTCCGGGCATACCAGAATGTCGAGAAGTTCCTGACTTAGGGCCATGATCTGCTGATCTCCTCCGTAAAAACGGTCTGTTCGGCTCTAGAAGACCCATGCGGGCGATGCAAGCCGGAGGGCCCATGGTGCCCGCCAATCCAGAGGTTTCCGGGTTGGCCCGGGTCAGGGTTGAGGCATCTGAAAGCGCGTGTTAATTCCACCCGTTCCTCACGTATTTTCTGGAGAGATTCGAGATCATGGCCAAGTGTCAACTTACAGGTAAGCAGCGTCTTGTGGGCAATAATGTCTCGCACGCGAATAATAAGACCAAACGGGTGCAGAAGGCGAACATCCAATGGAAGCGCCTCTGGGTGCCGGAAGAGGAGAAATTCGTCCGTCTTCAGGTGTCTGCCCGAGCGATGCGCACGGTAACCCGAATGGGTCTGTATGCGTTCATCAAGAAAAACGGTCTGCGATACAAGGACTTCGGGCTGGTGGGCCCGGCGAACTAGGCCCCCTCAACCCGGCCTCCGGAAAAGCGAAGCATGGAAAATTCATACCACAGCAGAGACAGAGATCGTGACAGCGACGGGGATAGCCGCGGAGGCGGTTTCCGCAGGCGTTCCAAGCCCCGGCCGCCCAAGGATCTGAAATTCGACTTCAAGGATGCCGAGACGCTGAAATCGTTCGTCTCGGAAAGCGGCAAGATTGTTCCTCGCCGTGTGAGTCGTTTGAGCGCCGAGCAGCAGCGTCAGTTGACCCGAGCGGTCAAGCGCGCCCGCCAAGCCTCGATCATGCCCTTCTCGCGGGGCTGATTCCTCCCACCAGAGCCCGTCCCGCCCATGATTTGCAGGGCAGGGCGTTTCGCCACGGGAAGCCAATCCGGTGGCTTGGAAGGCTCGGCCAGGGCCTGCTGTTCTCACGCAGGTCGTATCGTGAGACCAGCCTCACGAATCATGTCGGTCGAGATTTCGAAGTCGTCGGCCCACCGGTCCGGAATTTCGCAACTGGCGGGGTAGATGATCTCGTCCACGCCACTCTGAATCAGAGATCGGGCGCAGCGGGTGCAAGGCGGCCACGTCACGTAGGCCGAGCAACCTTTCAGGCTGACGCCGATCCGGGCGGCGTGCATGATGGCATTCTCTTCGGCGTGGCAGATCAAAGGGTACTTCTGCTCGCGGTCCTTGAGACGTTCTTCGTTGTCCTCGATGCCGCGAGGGAATCCATTGAATCCGGTCGAGCGAATTTCTCGATCCTGACCGACGACCACGCAGCCGACCTGGGTTGAAGGGTCTTTGCTCCAGCCAGCGATATGCCTGGCGAGCTCGAGAAATCGCAGGTCCCACTTCGTACTCATGAAAAGGTGGGTATCAGCCCCCGGTGAGCGCCGCAAAAGCGCCCCCGGGGGGTGTCCCGGTGTGGATTCTCAGAACGCGTAGCGAAAGCCGGTGTTCAGGACGACCATATTGAGATTCTGATTGGTCTCAAAAGAACCGCCTTCGGGAAGAAGCCCACCCACTTCGATATGCCAGCCCCAATTCTTGTGGAGCATGATGTCGACGCCAGCGGCGATCCGGCCGACGAAGTTATAGTTGGTCTCCGAGCTCCGAATGTTCCCCAGATGTTTCTGGAGGTTGGCCGCCTGGAATCCGATGCCTCCCAGAACGTAAGGCTGGACCCAATCCAGAGGCAAAATTGCCTTTATATTGAAGGTGGTTGCTGTGGTGCGGATGGCGTTGCGGAGCGTCGCGTTGGACCCGATACTTCCCTTGGCACGGAAGCGGTTGATGAAATCCACGTTGGCTTCGGCCGCGAGGAAGCGATTGAACCGGTAGCCGCCACGGGCGTTGAATCCCATCCCGGAGTGCCAATTCCCGTCATTGTCGCCGATATTGTCGCCAAAGCTCGGCCAGGCATGCGAGATCCCGATGCCCAGATAGCCGCCCGCCCGGTTGTGATCGACTGCCGCGGTTTCATGGTTGTCGGCGAGAACTGGCGTCGCTCCGAGGAGAACCGCGATCGCGACCAGCACCATCTGTCGATAAAAAACCTTCATTGATCTTCCTCCATTTTGCAGGACGGTCCCACCTGCGGAGCAGCAGGTCAAGCGCGGGGAACCGGCGCCGCGGCCGTTTCAAAGGCGAGGCCTTGGCTGCGAATCTGCTGGGGGGCCGGTCTGGGGGTAGCTAATTTTCCCAAGTCTTTTCAGTTATTTAATGGGTGCCCTGTGTGCCGTCGTGCGGGTTGCGGAGCCACCGCTCGAGTGGTCGGGGCGGACCGTTCGGGCACCCGAAGCGGGTGTTCGGAGGCGTTCTCCCGCAAACTTGCTGGAAACGCGTTGGTCCCCGGAGGTTTTCAGTCGCACTTGGCGCGGGGTCCGTTAGAGTGCAGAGGGATATGCCCAGCCAGGAAAAAAGCTTCTCTGCGCCGCCGTCGGAGCTGGATCTGCCTCGTCTGGAACACGAGATTCTCAAGTTCTGGAAAGAACAAAAGGTCGTCGAGCGGAGCATGGAGCCCGAAGGGAAAGACGCGGCCGAGAGACCGGCCTTTGTCTTTAACGACGGACCTCCCTTTGCCACCGGCTTGCCCCATTATGGGCATTTACTCGCCGGTACGATCAAGGACGTCATTCCCCGCTATCAATCGATGAAGGGCTATCAGGTCGAGCGTCGTTTTGGATGGGATTGTCACGGCCTGCCGATCGAGAGTCTGGTCGAGGAGGAACTCGATGTGCACGGTCGCGCCGAAATCGAAGCGCTCGGCGTGCCCGCCTTCAATGAGCATTGCCGCAAGAACGTCCTCCGTTTCACCCGGGAGTGGGAGCAGGTGGTCACCCGCATGGGTCGCTGGGTCGACTTCGAGAATGACTACAAGACCATGGACCGTAGTTTCATGGAATCCGTGTGGTGGGTCTTTCGCCAACTTTGGGACAAGGAGCTGATCTACGAGGGGCATCGCGTGCAGCCGGTTTCCCCCGCCCTCGGGACGACTCTGAGCAACTTCGAAGTGGCGCAGGGGCCGCAGGAGCGCGATCCCGCAACTCGTAAAGACGGTCATAAGCGGCGTCAGGACCCCAGCGTCACGGTGCGCTTTCAGCTCGAGGACGAAGAGGCTTCTCTTTGGGCCTGGACGACGACGCCGTGGACTCTGCCCAGCAATCTCGCTCTCGCGGTTCACCCTGATGTGGAATACGTGAAAGTACGGGTCGTGGACTCCGGGGAGATCGCCTATGCCGAGCCTGGGCGACTCGCCGACTACCAGGCACGCGAGCGAGTCGGGGCCACCGAGGAATTGGCGCGGGTGCGCGGCGCGGATCTGGTGGGGCGACACTACGTTCCCGTTTTGCCCTATTTTGCAGATCAGGCCGAGGCAAGCGACGGCAGCCGTCAGGCCTTTCGTGTCGTCGCGGCCGATTATGTGACCATCGATTCGGGCACCGGGATCGTCCATCAGGCACCGGCTTTTGGCGAAGACGATTATGCTGTGGGACGTAAGGAGGGACTGCCTCTGGTCAATCCCGTGACCATCAACGGTGTTTTTGATTCCACCGTTCCGGATTTCGAGGGTCTTTTCGTCAAGGATGCCGAGAAGGGCATTCTGGACAAGCTCAAGCAGGGCGGTCGTCTGGTGGATCAAGATGTGATCATGCACCCCTATCCGCATTGCTACCGGACCGATCAGCCTTTGCTCTATATGGCGCAGAGTACCTGGTTCATGCGGGTGGAAGATCACCGCGACGAGCTTTCCCGCAACAATGAGGACATCCGTTGGGTGCCCGACCATGTGGGACGCGCTCGTTTTGGAAACTGGTTGGAGAACGCCCGCGACTGGAATTTGAGTCGGAATCGTTATTGGGGAACGCCGCTACCCATCTGGCGCTGTGATGAGAATCCGAGCGAGATGGTTTGCATCGGGTCGTGCGCGGAGTTGGAAACGCTCGCAGGATTGGAAGCGGGCTCGATAGTGGATCTCCATCGCGAGTATGTCGACGATATTACCTTCCCGTCACAGGCCACGCCGGGCGGCACCATGCGCCGGGTCCCGGAAGTCTTCGACTGCTGGTTTGAATCGGGCTCGATGCCCTATGCCCAGAATCATTACCCGTTTGACGAGGACAAGCGGTCCTATGTCGAGGACCATCTCCCGGCGGATTTCATTGCCGAAGGCTTGGACCAGACACGAGGTTGGTTCTACACCCTTCACGTTTTGGCGAATGCGCTTTTCGGCCGACCTGCTTTTCGCAACGTGATCGTCAACGGACTGATCCTTGCCGCGGATGGCAAGAAGATGAGCAAGCGCCTGAAAAACTATCCGGATCCCGCGGAAGTTATTGAGCGCTATGGTGCCGATGCGCTGCGCGCCTATATCATCAATAGTCCAGCGGTGCGGGCCGAGCCGATGCGTTTCGGTCGCGACGCGCAGGACACCGAAGGCGAGGGCGTTCGCGAGATGGCGCGCACGGTGATTCTCCCTCTCTGGAACGCTTATAATTTTTTGGTGACCTACGCGCGTGCCGATGGTTGGTCCCCGAGCACAGAGCCGACAGCGTCCTCGAGTACCAACGAGTTGGACCAGTGGATCCTGTCGCGCCTGCAAAGCTACGTGGCGGCGATGGGCGAAGAATTCGACGCCTACCGGCTTTACAATCTGGTGCCTGCCTTCGTCGAAATCTGCGAGGACCTCAATAACTGGTACATCCGCCGCGGGCGGCGCCGTTATTGGCGCAGCCGGGAAGAGGGCGGTGCGGACAAGGAGAGCGCTTATCAGACGCTGTACGAGGTCCTGGTGACGCTGACGCGCTCGATTGCGCCGATCCTGCCGTTCTTCAGCGAGTTCCTGCACCAGCGCTTGGTCGTCGAGGCACGGGCCGCCTCGGCCGATGAAGGCTCTTCGGTGCATCTCGAATCCTACCCGTCGGTGGTTGCCTCCAGCATCGATACGGATCTGGAAGCCTCCATGGCCACGGCGCGGCGAGTGGTCGGGCTCGGGCTCAGCCTGCGCGAGAGGGAACGGATCGGCGTGCGTCGCCCGCTTCCGGCCTTGACCGTTGCGAGTCCTGACCCAGCGATGCGGGCTGCCGTCGAGCGCCATCTATCGCATATCGTCGGCGAACTGAATGTGAAGACGGTCGCTGTCGTTGAAGCTGATGAAGATCTGATTCAAGTCAGTGCAAAGGCGAACTTCAAGAAGTTGGGCAAGCGGCTGGGCAAGCAAATGAAGCCGGTTGCCGACGCCATTGCCGCCCTGAGTGCCGAGGATGTGCGTCGTCTGATGGAGGGAGCGACTCTGGAGGTTCTGGGCGAACCCGTCGCGGGGGATGATCTTCTGATCCAGCGCGAGCCCTTGCCGGGCTTGGTCGTGGAGAGTGAGGCGGGGGTCACCGTGGCACTCGATACCGCAGTCGATGAGGCCCTGCTCCGCGAAGGTCTGGTGCGGGAACTGATCAACCGTGTGCAGGCACTGCGCAAAACGGCTGGCCTGGAGGTCAGCGACCGGATCCAATTGCGAGTGGTCGCCGCCGGCGAGTTGCAGAATGCGCTCGGGCAGGAAGATTTCTCCAGTATCCTGAGGACGGAAACGTTAAGTCAGGAACTGATTCTG
This sequence comes from Deltaproteobacteria bacterium, assembly GCA_003447545.1. GTDB lineage: Bacteria > Desulfobacterota > Binatia > UBA12015 > UBA12015 > UBA12015. The sequence continues at coordinate 5,909 of DLYX01000586.1, forward strand.
GGGACAGGCGCTCCTCTGGCCCATGCCTGCCGGGAAACGATCGACGAGATAGCCGTGGAGATCTCGATTCAGGTATTATGATCCATGAGGGGCCGATCAAGCGCCCCACACGAGGCTTTCCTCTACCGCGGGACATTCGGGGCGGGGAGGGAGCAGGAGAAACATCATGAAGAATGACCCAATGGAAAATAGAGAACGAGTTGCAGGCGAAGTCGCGCGAGTGGCTCCCGTGCCGCTTCTCGAAATTCGCCCCGAGGCGGAAAAGGTCCGACGCGCCCTTCTGGAGCGCGGGCTGGAGACGCCCATGATCAGCTCGGAGCAGAGCGGATCTGTGAAAAAGGCGGCTCTCGAAAAACGCTTCCGCGAGATTATGGAGATACTCGGACTCGACCTTGCGGATGATAGCTTGAAGGATACGCCGATTCGCATCGCCCGCATGTACGTCGATGAAATCTTTGGCGGCCTCGATTACATGAATTTCCCCAAGCTCACGGTCATCAAGAACAAGATGAAGGTGGACGAAATGGTCAAGGTCCGGAAGATCAATCTCTCCTCGACCTGCGAGCACCATTTCGTCGTAATCGATGGGTTCGCCACGGTGGCTTATATTCCCAGTGATTGGGTGATCGGCCTCTCCAAGATCAACCGGATCGTGCGATTCTTTGCCCAGCGTCACCAAGTGCAGGAGCGCTTGACCGAACAGATTCTGCTCGCCCTGCAGACGCTTCTTGGCACCAAGGATGTTGCCGTCAGCATCACCGCCACACATCATTGCGTAAAGGCGCGTGGCGTGATGGATGGCAATAGTGAAACTTCGACAACGGCCTTGGGCGGCGCTTTCAAGGCAAATCCGGATACGCGCAAAGAGTTTTTGATGCATCAGTCCTGATGGGCGCGGACGCAGGGTAACGAATCGATAGAACGCATGGAGCACGCTCCCCGAATCCTGAAGATTTCCGAGGTTGGCGCCGCCGAGGTTGGTGGCAAGGCTGCCGGCTTGGCGGATCTCCACCAGATGGGACTGTCGGTCCCCGGAGCATTTGTGATTCTCGATGCCCGGGAAGCTGAATTTCCCGAAGACCTCGAAGAGCATTATGCGGCTCTTGGAAGCGGTGCGGTTGCGGTTCGTTCTTCCGCTATCGGGGAAGACGGACAAGATGCCTCCTTTGCCGGCCAATACGCCACCGAACTGAATGTCCGGGGGGTGGAAGGCCTGCGCCGTGCGATTGGCGTTTGTGTTCGCTCGCTTTCGTCAGCGGCCGTCGATGCTTATCACGACGAGCAGGCCGATGGCGGCAGCGGTCGCATGTGTGTGGTCGTGCAGCGGATGGTCGAGGCCGCAACAGCCGGCGTCCTGTTTACCGCTGATCCGGTATCCGGTCGCCACGATCGGCTGGTGATTGATGCCGTTCGTGGTCTGGGCGAGTCGCTCGTCAGCGGCGATGTGACACCTGACCATTACGTGCTTGCGCCGGACAATGCCGTACTTCGAGTGGATCTCGCCGGCAGCGAGCAGCTGCTTCAAGGCGCGGAAATCGAGGCACTGGCCACCGGAGCGCGAGCCGCAGTCGCGCAGCGCGGGTATCCGCTGGACATGGAATGGGCGATTGATGCAACGGGCGAATTGCATTGGCTGCAGGCTCGCCCGATTACTACCCTGGGCGTGGACCTCGACGACGGATTCACGCCGATCCCGGCGGATCAGGTTGTCACTCGATGCAACGTCGGGGAGATGATGCCGGGGCCGGTCTGCCCTTTGACCTTTTCGACGCAGGGGCGCGCCATCGAGCATGGCATGCAACATATGCTGGTCAACTATGGGGGTCGGCCCGCGATCACCCAGGAGTGGACCCAGATCAACCTCTTCTTCGGTCATATGTTTATCAATATGACCGGTGGACTCGAGGGCGCGCGCTGGGTTTCGCTGACCAGTGCAGAAAGGATCGGTCAGGCACTTTGTGGTCGCCCGGTCCCGGAGTTGCAGGAGCCGGCGAACCCGAAAAGCCTGCCGCGACGTTGGTGGGGTTCGCTACAATTCATACGCTATTGCCTGCGTGCGACGCGGGTGATCGCGGAGTTTGATTCACGCTTTCGACACTTTCATGTCCGTTATCGAGATAATTCGATGGATATGGTCAAGGAGATGGAAAACCAATTCGGCTGGTTGTTGGAAGCCGACGAGGTCCATCTGCGGTCTTCGGCATACTCGGGAGTGATGGAAGGCGTCATCCAGGGCGTCGTCGAGAGAGAGCCGTCCGACGGAACCCCCGAAGCGGCCTCCGCCCAACAGGCCGAGGCCGCGCGACTGCTGGCCGGCGCGAGTTATGTCGAGAGTGCGATGATGGTGTCTCATCTCGATGAGGTGGTCGATGAAATTGCGACGGACCCAGAGGCCGCCGCGCATTTCCGGTCGCTGGCCCCAGAGGACGGTCTTGCCTGGCTGCGGAGCGAAGCTTCGGGTGCTGTGGGTATCAATTTCGATCGTTTCCTCCACCACCACGGGCACCGGGGCTATCGTGAGCTTTGCGTGCGGGAAAAAGCCTGGGCCGACGAACCGGAACAGGTAGTCCGGACCATGCAGGCGTCTGTTCTGGCGCGCTTGGCCGGAAACTACGAAGCAAAGACCGTCGCACCCATCGATCTGGCGGAACTGCCGCGGGCATTGCGCTTTCTTTTACCCCGCGCTCATCTGGCGATCCGGCAACGAGAGCAGACCAAGTCGATGTTGGTCGACGCAACTTATCGCCTGAAGTGTGGTTATCGTCATTTGGGGGTCTTGCTGGCTCGTGAAGGGCATCTGCCCGACGAGGATCTGGTATTTTTCTTCTCGCGTGATGAGTTGTCGGCCTTCTGTCGGGCACCGACAGCGGAAGAGGCACTGCGTGCCGAGCACCGCCGCCGCGCACTCGATTTTCAGTCGAAGCTCGAATTCCAGGACGTCTATGTCGGGCGAGCAGCGCCGGTGGATCCCGAGCCTGTCGAGGCTTCCGGCGACGGCCAATACGTTGGCCGTCCGGTGAGTCGCGGAGTGGTCGAGGGAGTTGCTCGCGTCGCGCTGAGTCTGGAAGAGGCCGCAGCTCTGCAGCCGGGCGAGATCCTCATCTCCCATATTACGGATATCGGCTGGACGCCGTATTTCAGCTTGATCGCCGGGTTGGCGACCGATGTGGGGAGCGCGGTATCGCACGGCGCGGTGATAGCCCGGGAGTACGGGCTACCTGCGATCGTCAATTTGCGGGTGGCCACGAAAGTCATCAAGACCGGAGACCGGGTTCGTCTGGACGCTGATGCGGGGATCCTCACCCTATTGCAGGGTGAGTCTCAGTGATACGCGCCAGTTAATCGAAAGACGCGTTTCAGGCGTTCGCCTTGTTCAGCACAGGTCTTCTTCTCGAACGCCGACAGGCCTTCGGTCGTCCGCGAAGGCGAAACGAAAAAAAGAGCCGGTACCGGCCTTTTGCAGACCGGTACCGGCTCCTTCACATTCTTCTTTACTCAGCCGCTTCTTCCGGGTGCTCGGCGCAGTCTTTACCTTCCTCGCAAGCAGCCTCGTCACCGACACCGCAAGAGCCGCAATGGGCGGCCACGGGGCCGGCAAAGTTCAGAGTCAGCAAGAGGGCCGCGAGCATTGTCATCGTCGTTTTCATGGTTGTTCTCCTCGTTGATTGGTCAGGCGTCCAAATGGGCGCGTGTAGCAGGGTAGCACCCTCGCGGTTTCGGGGAAATGAGCTGTGCCTATCCTCGCCCCGTATCTGAGAATTAGTCTTGCAGTTCCAGCGGTTTCTCCAGAGAAAAGTTACCGGAAAGAAATTCCTGAAACATGGCATAGCTGTCGATCCGCGCTCCCAGTTGAGAGCATAGAAGGAAAGTGCCGCCCAATTTTCTTTGAATAAAGACGATTTCGGGTGGAGGCGGAGCCAGCCCGCCGAGGGTTGCCGCCAGTTCGACGGCACGATCTCGAGCACGGCCCTGCAGATCACTGCTTCCGTAGTCATAGTTTCCTGGCTTGCGAAGCGGTTCCACGGAGAGGTGCAGAAAACCGGCGACGCCTTCGAGCTGGGGGCGCGGGGAGTCGGCAGGAGCCCACTCGTATTCCAGAAGGAGTTCGATGACACGCTCCATATCGTCGTTCACGGCCGCGGTCACCAGATTTTGATACCGGTTGCGCAATTCTTCCGGGATCTCGATCGTCGATCCGAAATCCAGCAACACCATCTGTTTTTCTTCTGGGTGCCAGAGATAGTTCGCGTAGTTCGGATCGGTCTGCATGAGACCGAATTGGAAAAGCTCGCGAAAGACGACGGTTTGGGCCAGCCGGCCCAGGTAGTCGCGAGTCTTTTGATCCGTATCCTGTTCCCAGACGCGGCACAGGGGTGGGGCGTCGATCAGGTCCATCGCGAGAACGCGGGCGGTGGTCAGGTCCGCATGGCTGCCCGGCACGGTCACATCGCTCATGTCGGAGATCTTGTCGCGGTAGGCATCGAGGAACCGGCGCTCCTCGAGGTAGTCGGTCTCCTGACGGAGTTGGCGCTTGACCTCTTCGAGCAAAGGCGCCAACTCGAATCCCGGAGGGACGAGTCGTGCGGTCTGGATCAGCGAGCCAAGATTGTCGACGTCGCTGTCGATGCTTCGTGCCACGCCGGGAAATTGAACCTTCATCGCCAGACGGCGACCGTCGCGGGCGACCGCTCGGTGCACCTGACCGATGGACGCGGCGGCCATGGGCTTGGTTTCGAATTCCTGGAACAGACTCCGCCAGTCTTTGCCGAATTCGGAGACCAGGACCATTTCCAGTTGCTTGTCGCTCATGGTGTCGCCGTCGTCCTGTAATGCAGCGAGGGCCTCGGCCAGGGGAGCGGGAAGAAAATCATCGCCTTCGAGCGAGAGCAGTTGGCCGAGTTTCATGGCGGCGCCACGCATGCGGGCGAGATCCCGGGTCAGGCGACGGGGATTGATCCCCGAGGCCACCAGATCTCCGATGGATTTGGCCTCGCCAGTCCACCAGGTTCGTGCGGTCTCGACGGCAGTGCCCGCGGCCACATCTGCGGCCATGGTACCCATGCGAAAGAGTCGTTCGATTCGGCCTGCCGGCACGCGGGATTTTCCGGAACCCATGGGCTTCCAGCTTAGACCTCAGTCGCTGTGGCGCAACCCCCGCCGAGGGGCGCTTTTGGACCGATTTGCTACCCGATAGCCTCAAGTTCCTGCGTCAGGGTCCGGCTGGCGAGGAAATAATGAGCCGCGGCCCAGCAGTTCAAGGGGATCACGACAAGCATCGCATAGCCCAGTGAGCGGTCCCCGAAGCTCGGTTCGAGAGTCTGGCTGAGGCTTCCGATGACCAGCGGCCCGAGTCCCAGACCAATCAGATTGGTAACCAGCAAGGCAATCGCTGAGGCCATCGCCCGCATGCGGACCGGCGAGAGCGATTGGACCATCGCAAAGCTGGGCCCCGTGTGGACCGCTCCGAAGAGATTGGGAAAGATCAGAAGGCCGATCACGATGGCAAACTCCTGCGTCAGACAGATCCACGCAAAAGCTGGCAGACCGATCAGCATGGCGGCGCCCGGAAACCAGACGTACCATCGCTTGTCACGCAGGCTGAGTCGATCGGTCGCAAAGCCGCCAATCAAGGTGCCTGCGAACCCGCCGACCAATCCGATGGGGCCCAGCCAGGAGCCGGCTTCGCCACTGCCGATGTCGTAGCCGCGCATCAGGAAAGCGGGAAACCACGTGCCCACGCCGTACCCGCTCAAACCCGCCAGCGACAGCCCTGCGAGCAGATGCCGGTAGGACTTTATCTGCCAGAGGCGGTCGAGCGATTCTCGAAAGCTGGGGCCTGCGTCC
>DLYX01000012.1 GCA_003447545.1 Deltaproteobacteria bacterium
CCCCGATGAGCTGCAGGGCCTGGAACGCGCCATGGCCGATACCTATTACGGAAACTTTTCCGTATTCCAGTCTGCCCCCGACCACTGGGCCGTCCGGCAGCTCTTTCCGACCATGCCCATTCATCGCCTCGATGAAGAACCGACCCGCCGCGGTGTTTTTGCCGATCTGACGTGTGATTCGGACGGAAGGATTGACCAGTTCATCAACCGGCGGGAAACCAGACATGTTCTGCCCCTTCACCCACCCAATAATGAACCCTATTATATTGGCGTCTTTCTGGTTGGAGCCTATCAGGAGATCCTCGGAGATCTGCATAATCTCTTTGGCGACACCGACGCGGTCCACGTGCGGCTGGGCGAAAACGATCGAATCGAAATCGAACATATTGTGGAGGGGGATTCCGTCGAAGAGGTTCTCGGCTACGTACAATTCTCGCGAGCCGAATTGGTTGAGCGAGCGCGACGGGCGATAGAAACCGCCTTGCGCAAGGGGACCATTACCGTCGAGGAATCCGCGCGACTTCGCCGCCGCTACGAACAGGGACTCTCCGGCTATACCTACCTTGACGTCGAGGATGCCAAAGAAGAAATCTCGGTGATCCCACGAAAGGTCACGCAACTCCGATGACCCAAAAACCTGCCCCTCCGCGGATAGATTTCTCCACCATCGCGATCGTCCTCCTCGCCCTCGCGATCCTGCCGACAGCCTCCGCCGCGCACCCGGAGGATCGCGTCAGCCCCGTGGTCACGGCCGTGGAAAAAGTTCGCGATGCCGTGGTTAATATTTCTGCGGAGAAAATTGTCCTGATACATCCGGACCCGCTCTTCGACCGCTTCTTCTCGGATTTCTTCGAAGCTCCGATCCGGCAACGCCGCCGCACGCAGAAAAATCTTGGATCGGGAGTCATCCTGCGGGATACCGGCTTCATCGTCACCAACGCGCACGTCGTGGCTCGAGGAGAAAAAATCCGGATCCTGCTCGCCGATGAACGAGAATTGCCCGCCACCATCGTCGGTACGGACGAAGATTCGGATATCGCGGTGCTGAAAGTTGAGGCCGACAACCTGCCGTCGATCCCCTTCGCGACGGATACTTCGCCCATGACCGGCGAAACCGTGATCGCCATCGGCAATCCGTTCGGATTCTCGCATACCGTGACTACCGGTGTCGTCAGCGCGACCGATCGATCCCTGCGAACCGCGAATCGCAACTATCTCGATTTCATCCAGACGGATGCGTCGATCAACCCGGGAAATTCGGGAGGGCCACTTCTCAATATTCGAGGAGAACTTATCGGCATCAATACGGCAATATATGGAGGCGCACAGAATATCGGCTTTGCGATTCCGGCGAACCGCGCCCAAAGGATCGTGGAGCAACTGATCAATTTCGGCGAGGTGCGTCGAGGCCATCTCGGACTTCACCTGCAAGACCTCACGCCCGCGCTCGCGGATGCTCTCGAGATTCCCCACCAACGGGGTGTTGTGGTGCATAGCATTGATCTGGAAAGCCCGGCGGCCAATGCCTCGATTGTCCGCGGCGACGTCCTGATCGCCATCGACGGCAAGACTCCACGCGACGGAGCAGAATTCGCGGAACGATTGGCACGAATCCATCAGGAAGAAATTGTGTCCTTGACGATTCTCCGAGACGGACAGCCGATCGAGGTCGAACTCCAGGCAACTCCGATGACCGACAAAGTGATGCAACGCACTGGATGGCGCCGCATCGGACTGCGAACCGACCGTCCGGGGGCTCGCGGCGGGTTGCGAATTTCGAGAGTACGCGAGCGCTCGCCCGCGACCGGTGTCGGCATACGCCCGGGCGATATCCTCCTTGCCATCGAGTCTTTCCCGACCGATGATTCGGCGGAATTCAGCAAGGCGCTTCTGAAAATTCGCCGCAACGCGAGTGCACGTCTGACTGTCAGAAGGGGCCGTTCTGTATACCAATTAGGGGTTCGTCTCGAAAAGTGAGAGAAAACGGCGTCCTGGACACAGAAAAACTTCTTCGCTCCGTTTCCCCCTTTCACCCGATGTTGGTAGATGTCGAAGACCAAATTCTTGAGAGCCGCACGATCAGGCTCAAGCAACATGGAGACATCGAAATGCCACAGGGAAAGGTAAAGTGGTTCAACAACGCCAAGGGATACGGTTTCATCGTACAGGATGAAGGTCCCGAAGTGTTCGTGCATTACTCAGCCATTCAGGGCGACGGCTACAAGGCGCTTGCTGAAGGAGAAGAGGTTTCGTTCGAGATCTCCGACAGCGACAAGGGCCCCCAAGCCACAAACGTCTTGAAAATAGATTAGGCTTTCAGGCTTTTCCCGTTGGTGCCTCTCGCCAATGGGTCGAAGTTCATGCGATGATGACTGCATGAGGTTTGCTGAATTGATGCTTCTTTTCGTCGCGCTTCTCGTCGTCGCGACTTTCTCCGGGCCACCTGTGGCATTCGCAGGCGTGCGAGCCACCACCCAAAGCACGGACGGTCAAACCGGTGCGGAACCCGTGCTGACGGAAATGGAACTCTCCGGTTCTCGCCTTCGCATGGATGTCCAGAACCCCGGACAAGGTCGGCCGGCTATCTCGATGATTTTCGACGGCAAAAAGCAGGTCCTGCTGATCGTCAACCACGCAGACAAATCCGTCACGAGACTCGATGCCTCAACCGGAAATGCGATCCGCGAACGCCAGAAGGCAGCGCGAGCGGAGGTTCTGGCGAGACTCGAAAAGCTGCCACCTGAACAACGCGAGATGGCTGAAAAAATGATGGCCGGCCATAGCGGCGTCGGCGGCTTTCAGGACCCCGAACCCGCTCCCCCCGCCAGTCCGCTGCAGGTGCGAGCCACCGGTCGCGAGGACAGCGTCGCCGGACGTCCCTGTCGACTCTTCGAAGTCGACCAGGCAGGCTCCGAGACCGCAGAGATCTGCGCACAAACCTGGCAGGACGCAGGCGTCACCGAAGAAGATCTCCAGGCGCTCGAGCAACTGGGCGAGTTCCAAACCCGTATGATCGATGAGGTCGGGGGAAGTCCGATGGCCTCGATGCACCATCCCTTCGACCTCTTTCGGCAGGTCAAGGGCATTCCCTTGCGCACACGGCAAAAGGACGCCGGCGGTGCCGTTCGAGAAACGATCTTCACCAGTATCGAGCAGGTGCAAGTCGATCCCGGCAGATTTCAACCGCCAGCAACATACGCCGCAAGAGCTCTGATCCCTCAGGGGCCCTGAACGAACTCGGCGAGAAGCGCCTGGTCTACGACATCCACGATCCGGGCCTGCCGGAAGCTACCTGCCGGCGCCGGGGGAGTTCCTTGCGGAAAAACAACTCGGGAAAAATCCGGGGCCAAGCCGCGGCCGTCCGATTCGATATGGACTTCTTCGATGCGCCCCAACTTCGCGGCCAAATGATTGACCAATGCCTTTTCTCCTGCCGCTCGCAGGGCCGCCGCCCTCGCCTTCCGCACTGATTTAGGCATCGACGGCATTCGGGCCGCCGGAGTTCCCGAGCGCTCCGAATAAGGGAAGACGTGCAAATGGACCAGTCCGCAGTCGCCTATGAGCTCGAGCGAATTCCGGAACATTTCCTCTGTTTCCGTAGGGAAGCCCGCGATCAGGTCCGCACCGATGGCTGCCCCCGGGCGAAGTCTCCGCAGTCGTTGCGCAACTTCGACGGACTGCGCCCGGCTGTGACGACGCTTCATGCGCTTGAGGATCATATCGTCACCTGATTGCAGGGAAAGATGAAAATGAGGCATCAGGCGCTCCTCCTCTGCAACAGCCCGCCAGAGATCTTCGTCAATTTCGCACGGGTCGACCGAAGAAATCCGCAACCGTCGCAAGCCGGGGACCTCGTGAAGCACCCGTCGCACGAGCCCGCCCAGCGTGACATCCACGCCCAGGTCCTGACCGTAGGAAGTCAGATCCACCCCGGAGAACACAACCTCTCCTACGCCGGCCAAAATCAACTCTTGCACCTGAGCGACAACCTGTGCCACCGGCACGGATCGCGCCGGCCCCCGCGCGTAGGGAATGATGCAGAAGGTGCATCGGTGGTCGCAACCATTCTGGACCTGCAAAAACGCCCGCGTCCGACTCTCGAATCCAGGCAACAAATGGCCGGCGGTCTCCCGCACTTGCTGGATATCCGCCACCGATACTCTCGGCTGATCGGGTCGCGGCAACCAGCTACCGGGAGCCATCTTTTCGGCATTTCCCAGAACACGAGTCACCTCGGGCATGGCTGCGAATTTTTCAGCGGCGAGCTGCGCCGCGCATCCGGTCACCACGATCGAGGCCGACGGATTCTCTCGGCGCGCCCGACGAATGGCCTGTCGCACTTGACGCTCTGCTTCAGCAGTGACCGCGCAGCTATTCACAATCACCACGTCCGAGAGTCCCGCATCGAGCGCATGGCGACGCATGACTTCGCTTTCGTAGGCGTTCAAACGACAGCCAAAGGTGAGAACCTCGACAGAGCTTCCCGAGGAATCCTCCGGAGCACCAACGGACGATGTCGCCGGCAACTCGCAAACCGGCGAAGGACTCGTCGCCTCAGTGCTCGATATGGAGCGGTTCGTACCGGCCATCTTCCAGATCTCCGAAGATATCATCCACTTCCGGATGCGTGACCGGATCGCCGGACTCGTCCATCAAAAGATTCTGCTCGGAAACGTAGGCGGTGTAATGGGTCTTCTCGTTCTCCGCGAGGAGATGGTAGTAGGGCTGATCCTTCTTCGGGCGAATCTTCTCCGGAATCGCCTCCCACCATTCATCGGTATGATCAAAGGTCGGATCGACATCGAAAATCAC
>DLYX01000087.1 GCA_003447545.1 Deltaproteobacteria bacterium
TGGCGAACGCTACGAACTCGAGATTCTCGGCGACCCGCCTCTGACCGTCCAGATGCACGGCATCCATCCCGTCGGCGAAATCAACATCGAGGAGCTCCAGAAACGGAACCCGGGCATGGTGGCGACAGCCAACCATTGTGTGAGTGCGATTCCCTACGTCTGCGCCGCCGATGCCGGAATCCAATCGTATCTCGACCTGCCGCTGATGGCCGGGCGCGCCAAGCAATCCTGAAATAGGCCAGCCAGTCCCGGAGCACCCGGCATGACCGACCGACCCGCATTGATTCTGAAGCGCGATCAGGGCGTTTTGACGCTGATCAATAATGATCCGCCTATCAACCGCATGACCTTCGCCTATATGGACGAAGTGGAGGCCGCGGTAGAAGAAGCCGCCACAGATCCGAGCATCCGAGCGCTGGTTTTCACTGCGGGGGGTACCGAGAACTTTTCGGTCGGCATGGACCTGAAGCAATTGCAGTTTCAGGCTGCCGAACGCGGAGGCTTTCAGGCCATCCTCGACCAACGCCGCCGCGTTCTGCATCGGATCGAAAATCTCGGCAAACCTTCGATTGCGACCCTCTTCGGCTATTGCCTGGGTGGTGGTCTGGAATTACCGCTGGCATGCCACTTTCGCCTGGCGGCCGAGACCGGCGCCAAGATCGGGCTCCCCGAACTCGATCTGGGCTCGCTTCCCGCATGGGGCGGGACGGCCCGTCTCACCCGATGCGTCGGGCGCGACCACGCGCTCGACCTGATCCTGCGCGTCAAGAAAATCGACGGCATCGAAGCGCATCGGATCGGATTGGTTCAAGAAGTTCATCCTTTGGAGAATCTGCACGCAGCAGCCCATGCTCTCGCTCTCGAACTCGCCGCGATGCCGCCTGTGGCTGTCGCGGGTGCAATCGAATGCATTGTCGGCGCTGGCGAAGCCCCGCTGGAGACGGCTCTCGATGCGGAACGTCGCGCGGTCCTGCGATGTGGCAAGACGCAGGATCAGATCGAGGGCATGACGGCGTTTATGGAAAAACGAAAACCGGTATTCACCGGCGAATAGCTGCCGCCCCGCCCCCGCCGAGCAGACAGCAGGCACCTCAGTTCTCCATCTTCTCCGAACCCGGGAGAGCCTCCGGCGTGGAGAAGCCCGGATTCAGCCCCTCTCGCAAATTGGCCATGCGAGACTCCATTGCCGCAAGCCAATCCCCGCCGCCGAGGAGATAGAATCGCTTCTCGAGGATCCCGGCCAGGACCCGGTCGGCCATCACCTGAGGCGAGAGTCCGGCGGTAACTGTTGCGCGCAAGGCCTCCTCGACCATCTCTGCTTCGGGCTTGGGGCTGCTATCCCCGGCCTGGTTCGCGGGCCGGTTCCGCCCCGACTGCCCGATCCCGGTCATGATGGCCTCCGGGCAGAGACAACTGACGCCAACCTGCGGGTGTGTCGCCTCCAACTCCTGAAAAAGGCATTCACTGAAGGCCAGAACCGCATGTTTGCTCATCGTATAGAGAGCCGAGAACGGAGCCGCCGTCACCGCCGCCATGGATGCCGTATTCACGATATGACCCTCTTCGCCGTGCTCGAGAATCAAGGGCACAAAGGTCCGAACCCCATGGACCACTCCCATGCTGTTGACGCCCATCACCCACTCGTAGTCAGCCACAGGTTGGTCCCAGCAAAGACCGCCAGCGAAAACGCCGGCATTATTGCAAACGACGTGAACCTTGCCGAAGGCATTCTTTGCCGATGCGCCAAGCGCATCCACCGATGCGGCCGATTGCACATCGGTCGGCACCGCCACGACCTCCGCACCGCCAGCTTTCAAGGCTTCGGCCGCTGCCATCAAAGGCGCCTCCTCGATATCTGCCAGAACCAATTTCATGCCGCGCCCGGCAAGGGTCGAGGCTAGTGCCTTGCCAATTCCGCTCGCCGCACCCGTGATGACAGCCGTTCTACCTTCGAGTTGTTCCATGAGCTCTCCTATAATAGTTGGTCGAGACTTGCCGCATCCCTCAGTCGAGACGCACACCTTGGCGGCGGAGTTCTCCCTGCAACGCCTGCAGGTTCACATCCCGCGTCGACTCCTCCCGGGCAAGCGAAACCGCCGCCGCCACACCGGCACCCTGACCGGTCACCGTGCACGCCATCATATTCCGCATCGCTGCGTGGCTGAGTTTATCCCCTGCCACACAGCGTCCCGCAACGAGAAGGTTATCGACGCCCTGAGGGACCATGCAACCATACGGCACCTGAAAATAGCGCCCGGTGGTCGGCAGGATCAGCACGCTATAGCCGTCCAGAAATTCCGGGAAAATACCGATCGAATCCGCAAAACGCGCCTCGCTTCGGCACTCTTCGCCGAGCAGGTTATGGCGGCCAATAATCTTGCGCGAGTCGCGGCAACCGATCGTCATCGAAAAGGTTCGCAGCTTCGCCTTCTCGAACCCCGGCACGGTGTGCTGCAAGGCCGTGAGAGCATGCATTGCCTGCTGGCGGCCATCCATTTCGGCGCGCGTCAGGTCCTCGGCATCCGTGCAATCATACCCCTTGAGATGAACGAGATTCAGGTTGGTCGCCTCGCCCGCCATGGAGAGCGCCGACCAGGATCCTCCAAGGGTTTTCGTATCTGCCGGAATCACGCCCATCTGGCGAGCCTGCGCAAAGCTGTCCTCGAGATAAGGAGTCGGCAGGTCGTCTTCCTTTCCTGTGGTTTCCTGGTCCCAGGTCCGCCCCCAATCCGCGAACGTTGCCTGATTTTGATCGGCCCATTCGAGAAAGCGCTCGCGCTCAACGCCTGCGCAGCCGAATACCGTTGTCAGACCCATCATCTGGTCCCGGGGCGTCTTTCGGTATTCTGCTCCGGCGAAATGGGCGATATCCGCGTCCCCCGTGCAGTCAATCACCCGGCGAGCCAAAATCGCCTGACGCCCTGATTTCGATTCCGTGACCACCCCGCGGATCACGCCATTCTCGACGATCGCTTCCACCGCGTAGGTATGCAGGAGCGGACGCACACCG
>DLYX01000343.1 GCA_003447545.1 Deltaproteobacteria bacterium
GCAACGGGCTTTGCGGGAAGGCATCTCGTGGAGGCGTTGAGGCTTGCGGACCATTCGGTCTGTTCCGTAGCGCATCGCAATCCATCCGCGAGCCCGGACGCATCTGTGGAACACGCTCGATGCGATATCCGAGATGCCGATGGTGTGGAGGCATTGCTCACATCTTTCGAGCCGGATGCGATTGTGAATCTGGCTGGTCTGGCCTCGCCTCCGGCAGCGCATCGTCATCCCGCGGAAGCCTTCGAGATCAATGTTCTGGGTCCGGCTCATTTGCTTGAAGCCGCAGCCCGTCGGGAACGCTCGCCGCGTGTGCTGATCGTGAGCTCCAGCGAGGTTTATGGCCGCGTCGCGCCCGAGGAATTCCCGTTGACCGAGGAGGCCCGCCTGGCGCCAGCCAGCATATATGGTGCCAGCAAGGCCTCGGTGGACGGGATGACACGCGCCTTTGTCGCTGCCAAGGGGCTTGATGCGATCTGCGTCCGGCCATTCAATCATACCGGGCCGGGGCAGAGCGCTGATTTCGTTTGCGCCGATTTTGCCACTCAATTGGCGGAGATCTCGTTGCAGCGTCGCGCTCCGCTTCTCGAAGTCGGGAATCTGGATGTCACTCGAGATTTCACGGATGTCCGTGATATCGCTCGCGGCTACGTGGCCCTGCTGGAAAAGGGTCGCCCGGGTGAGGTCTACAACCTCTGTTCTGGTCGAGCGGTTCTGCTGCGCGGTATGGTGGAAGAGCTCTGCGCGATCTCCGGCGTGTCGCCGGAGATCCGCACCGCTGCCGAGCGTTGGCGTCCCGCAGATGTCCCAGCCTATTGGGGGAGCGCAGCCAAGGCGGAGGCCGAACTTGGTTGGACGGCCAGCATCCCGTGGCGACGCACTCTGGAGGATCTTTACCGGGATTGTCTGGAGAGAATTCGTTGACCGGCGTCGCTCCGGCCGGAATCGAGGCCGTCGCTGTTACCAAGGCCTTTCCCCTCAGGGCGGGCCTGCGAAGTCTGTGGCGCGGCGCCACCGAGGATAACCGTCGCCTCGCCTTGCACGATGTGTCCTTCGATCTGGGGCCAGGCCAGGCTCTCGGCGTGGTTGGCGAGAACGGTGCCGGAAAGAGCACGCTCTTGCGGCTTGCGGCCGGCCTCAGCCAGCCCACCTCGGGTAGCATGCAGCGGCGCGGCACGGTCGCCTGCCTGCTGGATCTGTCGGCCGGTCTGGTGGACCAATGGACCGGCGAGGAAAATGCGCGGGCCGCCTTGCTTCTGCAGGGGATCTCCGGCGATTTGTTGGAGGATCGTATTGCTGAAGTCCGTCGTTTTGCGGAGCTTCCACGGCATTGGACCGAGCCCTTGCGGACCTACTCGGCGGGCATGCGCTTGCGGCTCGGCTACGGTCTGGCGATCTCGGGTCATCCGGAGGTCTTTGTCGCGGACGAGATTCTCGCCGTCGGGGACGAAGCCTTCGCCCGAAAATGCTCGCTGCATGTCACGGAGTTTCTGGCGGGCGGAGGAACGATGTTGCTGGCTTCGCATAATCTCTACCAAGTCGAGAAACTTTGCCAAAAAGCGATCTGGCTCAATCAGGGGCGAGTCGAGGCTGCGGGTCGGGCCGCCGACGTGACGCGTGCCTACCGGGAATTTGTCGAGGCAAGGGAGACGGATTCCGCAGCAGGCGGGACGTCGCCCGTCATGCCCAATGGTCGATTGTGTCTGGTCTCCGCGGCTGAAGGGGGCGAGATTTCTTTTGCCGATCCAGTTGCTGTGCAGGTCGATTTGTCCGGGCTGGCCGGGGCATCGTTCGGGATTGAGGTTCGGCGCCATACGGGGCAATTGATTGCGCGATTGTCGATCCCGGCAAGCGGTGCTCTGGAGATCGCCCCCGAGACCTTGTTGCCAGGAAGCTACAGCCTCCATTTGCGGGACGCAGATGGTGCCTTGCACAGCACCTCCGACGTTCGGATTCTCGGAGAACGACGAGAGCTGGGAACCGTGCTACTCAACCATTCCTGGGGACCGAGCTGAACGGCTCGGAGCAGGGGCATCGATGAGATTCTTTCGCGAGCTGGTTGAAAATCGCACCTTGTTGCTGGAACTGGTTCGACGGGATGTCCGCGGTCGTTTCGCTGGCGCGCGCTTTGGTCTTCTCTGGTCTCTGTTGAACCCGGCGATCCAGTTGCTGTCCTATGGCCTGATTTTCGGATTTCTCTACGGAGCCTCGGATCCGACGCGGCGCAGCGTTCTGGTGGCGTCCCTGTTTTGCGGGTTGTTCCCGTGGTGGGCCTTTCAGGAGGGCGCGACCCGCGGGATGACCGCACTGGTGGACCAGTCGGCCTTGTTGCGACGAATTCCGATGCCGCCTTTTCTGTGCGTTTGTGCCGCCACCATCTCGTCCTTTCTGTTGCAGATGATCGGTTTCCTGCTTTTTCTCGGTGCCTTCAGCCTGGCGGGACTGGTCACGCCGGCACTGGCCTGGCTCTGGTTACCTGTCGTGATGGGGCTTTCGCTTGCGTTGTCGTTGAGTCTCGGTCTGGTTCTGGCACCCATCTATCTGGCCCTTCGCGATACGATGTGGGTGGTCACCGCGCTGATGACAGTGGGTTTTTTCGCGTCGCCCGTTCTCTATGAGCTCGATTTCCTGCCCTCGAGTATCCGCTTTCTGGCGGCCTGGAACCCGATGGCCGCCTTGATCGGGTTCTACCGAAGCTTGGTTCTCGGGGTGGACGGGCCGGAAATTCTGACAATTGTCGTGCTGCTGGCCACGATTATCGGATTGGGGCTGGCCGCAATGTCTCTGATGAAGCGTTTGGAAGGTCGATTGGACGAATATTGGTAGCTTTCGCGCGTCAGAATTGGCGAAAACGGCGGCCGATTCGTCAAATGGACCGATTCTGCAGGCCGTGGTACGACGAGGATAGAGGACTCATTATTGGAACCATCGATCAAATCTCTTGAGGACGTGCTCGTTGAGCATGGCCGAGTCAGCATCGACGATTTGCGCAAGGTGCGCCGATTGCAGGAAGAGCGGGGCGAGAGAGTCGAGAAGCTTCTGCTTGATCTCGGGTTTATCTCGGAAGAGGACCTGCTCCCCGTTTTCAGCGAGCATCTCGGCGTTCCGCTGATGGCGGGGGCTGATTTCCCCGAGAAGGCTCCCGAAATCCCGGAGCTGAACGTCAAGTTTCTCCGACATGCGAAGCTCTTTCCGGTGGCCTCGGAGAATGGAGTCCTCCAAATTGCGATGACCGATCCGGGAGATCGGGATGTGGTGCAGGGGCTCGAAGTCGCCACCGGGTGCGAGATCACCCCGGTTCTGGCTCGAGAGAAAGACATTCTGGAAGCTCTCGATGCCCGCTACGGCGACTCCGCCGCAGACGGGGGAACCGCCGAAGACGACGGCACCGTCGAATTCCTTTCCGAAGATGAGGAAGATGTCGACCACCTGCGGGATCTCGCCAGTGAGGCACCGGTCATTCGTTTCGTGAATGTCCTGATCAATCGCGCGGTCGAGCAGCGAGCCTCGGATATTCATATCGAGCCTTTCGAGAACTCCCTGCAGGTCCGTTACCGGATCGACGGGGTGTTGCACGAGATGGAACCGCCCCAGCGTCGGCTTCAGGCGGCGATCGTCTCCCGCATCAAAATCATGGCAAAGCTGAATATCGCCGAGCGACGCCTGCCACAGGATGGGCGCATCAAGCTTCGTATGTCGGGCAAGGAGATCGACCTTCGCGTCTCCACGCTGCCCACTCTTTACGGTGAAAGCGTGGTTCTTCGTATTCTCGACCGCGATTCCATCGTGCTCGACCTCGCGCAGCTCGGTTTCCCCGGGGATACGCTGGATCGTTGGGATGAAATGATCGTCAAGCCGTATGGCATGATTCTGGTCACCGGCCCGACAGGTAGCGGTAAGACAACGACCCTCTACGGCTCGCTTGCCAAAGTGAACTCTCCGGACAAGAAGATCGTCACCGTCGAGGACCCCGTCGAGTATCAGCTTGACGGCGTCAACCAGATTCACGTCAAGCCACAAATCGGACTGACCTTTGCCAACGGTCTTCGGTCGATTGTTCGTCAGGACCCCGATGTCATCATGGTGGGCGAAATTCGTGACGCGGAGACAGCTCAGATCGCCGTCCAGGCAGCGTTGACCGGTCATTTGGTTTTCTCGACACTGCACACGAATGATGCCGCAGGTGCCGTGGCGCGACTGCTCGAGATGGGTGTCGAAGATTATTTGTTGGCTTCTTCTCTCCTCGGTGTGCTGGCTCAGCGTCTGGTTCGTAAAATTTGTTCCGAATGCCGCCACCAGACCGAAACCCTGCTTCCGCCCGAGATCGCCGGGCTGACGGGAGGGGCGGCGAGCGATGCTCGCGGATGGGAAGGCGAAGGTTGCGAGAATTGCGGTCATTCCGGCTACCGAGGC
The DNA here is from genome assembly GCA_003447545.1 of Deltaproteobacteria bacterium. Classification (GTDB taxonomy): domain Bacteria; phylum Desulfobacterota; class Binatia; order UBA12015; family UBA12015; genus UBA12015. The sequence goes on from DLYX01000343.1 coordinate 4,411, forward strand.
CGATCCGGGATCTACGAGTTGCTCGTAGTGGATGATCCGATTCGAGACCTGATTCTGAAACATGCTTCGGCGGATGCGGTCCGCGAGGAAGCCATCAAGCAAGGGATGCGCACGCTTCGCGAAGATGGTGCACTCAAGGCTCGCGATGGTGCGACGACGGTAGCGGAGCTGATCCGCGTAACGCGAGACTGATGCCGTCGTCAGCGCAACGCACGGAGGGCGTGCCTTCCCCAACTGTAGTCGGAGGCGTGCAGCCCGAGCCGAGGACGCCGGATATCTCGATCATTGCGCCGCTTCATAACGAGAGGGTGAGCCTCGCGCTGCTGCTGGAAGAATGCCGCACGGTTCTGGACAACCCCGAGCTTGATTGGGCGCCGCTCGGTCTTCCCGACGGGCAGCGAACCCCACGCTGGGAGATGGTTTTCGTCGACGACGGGTCCAATGACGGCTCCTGGTCGCTGGTCCAATCGCTTGCCGCGGACCATGCCGAAGTCCGCGGGTTTCGGCTGCGTCGCAATTTGGGTAAATCAGCAGCGCTTTCCGTCGGGTTCAGTCACGCGCGGGCACCGATCGTATTTTCGCTCGATGCCGATCTGCAAGACGACCCGAAAGAGATTCCCCGGATGGTGGCTTTGTTGGCGTCCGGCTTTGATCTGGTCAGCGGGTGGAAGCGCAAGCGCCACGATTCCCGGGCACGCGTTGTGGCTTCGCGCGTTTTCAATATGGTCGTGCGCCGACTCTATGGCCTGGAATTGCATGACTTCAATTGCGGGTTCAAGGCTTACCGACAAGAGGTGGTTCGCGATGTCCGCATCTACGGGGAGTTGCATCGCTTCATCCCGGTCGTCGCCGCCTTCAAGGGGTTTCATGTCGGCGAAATCGAGGTTTCTCATCGGGCCCGTCGTTTTGGTCAGTCGCGATATGGCTGGGGGCGTGCTTTCCGCGGCATGATGGACCTTCTCACGGTTCTCTTTCTGACTCGCTTCGACTCGCGCCCGGCCCATTTCTTTGGTTTGCCGGGCGCATTTCTTTTCTCGATCGGAATTGGCTGCGTCGGTTACGTGAGCTATCTCCGGCTCGCTTACGGTCAAATTTTCAGTCGGCACCCCTTGCTGATTTTCGGAGTGCTCTGTTCGCTGGCCGGCTTGCAATTGGTGACGAGCGGATTCCTCGGCGAAATGCTGGCGGCGCACCTGCCTC
>DLYX01000249.1 GCA_003447545.1 Deltaproteobacteria bacterium
TGGCGGATCCGCCGACAGAAGCGCTTGGGCAAAGCCCAACCGCTAGTGAAAAAGCCTCGCTCACTGTTAAGGTAAGAGCGGTTCGCGGATTGGCCCGGGGATCGGAATGCGAGACCAATGGCTCGCACAATCGCGGCAGGTGCCGAGGCGGAAAGACGAAATCATGTTGGATCTTTTGAAAATTGCGAGGACCGAGGCGGATGGCGGAGATCTTCTGGAGCTATTGGGAGGCCTCTACCAGCCCAGCGAAGTTCGGCCCGAAGGGCACCCGGAAGCGGTCATCTGGCAGGGTGGAAACTTCGATGGAGACATCAAACCCGTCGCCCATTCGCTGACGGACGCCTATGCACTGCTCGGCACCATCATGGCGACCGACGTTCTCGGCTTGCCGTTTTACGGCGTTCCGATGTGGTCACAATATCGCCATGATCTCGACCTCGCCCCACTCGGATGGTTCGGGAATATGCCCTGCACGTCGATCAAATGGTCGACTGCCGGGGATGCCTATGTCAACGACGGCAGCGGCGGCCGAGTCGTCGTCAAGGGGAAGTCCGGCAACGCACCGCTGCGCACTCAGGCCGGGGTTTACTGCAACGTGCGCCCCTATGGAACGATTACCGTCGTCCGTTGCATGCCATGCCTGCCCTATTCCCAAGACCGCGCCGCTTTCGATGTCCACCCCGAAACCGGCATCATCCACTCCGAAATGAATACGCCGGGCATCCAGATGGCCTACGCCGCTCGTCGCTTCCTCCAGATGGTCAACGACACCGGCAAGCTGGGGCGTGTCGCCTTCAAGCCCACACAAGCCATGGAAGACGGTATCAACTCCGGAATTCTCTCGTGGCTGCTGGAAGGAACGAAGTTCAACGTAGGGCGCAAATATGCGGTGGATGGCTACGTCGAGCACCGAGAGCGTGTCGATCGCATCATCAAACTCCTGCCGGCAGACTTCAAGGCAGGGATGGAGAACTGGACGGGACAGGTTGAGCAACATATCGCCGACACGAACTACGGCCTGCTGCTCTGGGATCTGATCGACGCACAGGACGTGGTGGTTCTGGCCACCGACCTCGACGGCGATCGTTTGACCGACCTGCTCGCCGACGTTTCGGACCCGCTCCGTCACTTCGGTCAGAAGGTCCTCGATCGAGTCGGAGCCTCGGGCCAATCGATGAAGGAGCTCTGGTCCGAGATGGGTTATACCACCGGCAACGGTCGCGATATGACATCGGTGATGTACCGCATGTCCGGCCCCCCCATCCATGAACAGACTCTTGGTTCGGCAGATGCCATGCTGCTGCGGCTGCTTGACGGCGACGAGTCCATGGGCGGCAAGAAACAACCCTATGACCCTCGGATTCATTTTGTTCTGATCCGGGATGCCTATCTCGATGCCAATCCGGGCAATGCGGCCCTCGCGGGCTGGCTCGACGACGCACTCGCCACTTTTGATAAAGTATATGGCGAGAAACGACCGGGCTTTCTCGAGGGATATGCGCAGCTCAAAGACGCCATCAAGCCCTGGGGCGCCTGAGGGCCGGGACTCTCCGGGAAGGCGATCCGTCAGGCAACTCGCAGCGCGCGTGCTTTACAGTCAATCGGCTTGACGATAGTGAAAGATTCGCAGACGAGGAGAAACGCATGAATACAGATCCGTGGAGCTATCAGGGAAAAAAAGTTGTCATCACTGGATGTTTTTCCGGCATGGGAGAAGCCGCCGCTCGAGAACTCGTGCGGCTGGGCGCCGAGGTGCATGGCGTCGACATCAAGGAGTCGCCGGTCAAGATGGCCTCTTTCCAGCAGGTCGACCTCCGGGACACCCTGCAGATCGATAAAGCCCTCGAAGCGATTGGGGGCGATATCGATGCTTCCTTTTACTGCGCCGGGCTGCCGGGAACCTTTCCGCCGCTGGAGGTGATGCAGGTCAACTTCGTGAACATGCGCCATTGGACCTACGAGGTAGCCAAACGTATGCCGAAGGGAGGCGCCCTTGCGGTCATCGCCTCAACGGCTGGCCACGGATGGGACGAACGACGGGATGCGATTCAGGAGCTGATGGACACGCCTGATGCAGCCTCCGGCTTTGCCTGGTGCGAAGGGCACCTTGACGTGGTTGCTGACGGATATCTCTTCTCGAAGATGTGCACCCAGTATTTCACCATGCGAACCGCCGCCGAACTGATTCGTCGAGGGATTCGCATCAACTGCGTGAACCCCGCACCCACCGAGTCGCCCATGATGAAAGACTTCGAGGCGACCGCCCCTCCAGCTCTGATCAACGCATGGGCGGAACCCATCGGCAGACGAGCGCAACCGGTCGAGATGGCGCTTCCTCTGATCTTCCTCAACAGCGATGCCGCCGGTTTCATCAGCGGTCATAACCTGCATGTCGATGGAGGTTGGGCCGGCAGTATCGACTCAGGTTCTCTCGACCTGAATGAACTCATCGGCAAAGCTCTGGAAGGCTGACGAACTCGGAGCGGCTTGCACCATCCGTGCCTGACCTCGACTAGCCCCTACCAAAAGCACGGGCT
>DLYX01000495.1 GCA_003447545.1 Deltaproteobacteria bacterium
GGGTTGAAGCATCCTACGGTGGAGGCCCATGTCCGGATGGAGCAGGCAAGGTCGCACGTCTATGCCGCGGCGCATACTTTTGGCAAGGGTGCGCAGGGCGAGATTGCGGTGCGGATGGCAAAGGCACAGACGGGGCCGGCATTGGCCTTTGCCGCCGATCGATCAATTCAGTTCCACGGCGGTTTTGGGTTCACCTACGAATGCGATGCGCAGCTATACAGGCGGCGTGCTCTTTGGGGCGAGAGTCAATACGGCGACGCCGTCCATCAGCGCCGCTTGTTGGCCCATCTGATGCTTTCAGGGAACCTCTTTGCGGAAGGGGCTCGTGGGGGGCACTTCCTGTAGAAATGCCGCCGGACCGGAACGGTCTCGGCGGCATTGTTCGGTAAAAGAAGACCAACGCGACCCACTCACCTCGGCTGCGGGGGATGAGCCGAAGTGAGGTGAGCCGCGCTGCTCTCCTTCTCTCAGAAGTCGTCGGAGATCGGTGTTCTGAGAGACTGTAATTCCTCCTGCAGCGCTGTGGTTTGGCAGATATGCATCTCGGAGATGCTGGTTGCCGTATCACAGTCACTCCCGGTGCCCAGAAGCGACAGGCTTGCGATGTCTTCGTCGCTGCACGCTCGAGAAACCTGGCTCAGAGAACGCATGGCGGCAGATTCGATGCTGGAGAGCGCCGACGCATTGGGGCATTCGGTCTCCTCGTCCTTCTCGATCTGGCGTTCGCATTTGGAGATCTGTTTAAGTGCCTGCTGCAGCAGACCGCCGTACGCTCGACCGATTGCCTTCTGGCATTTATCAGCTGTGCCTCCCCGTGCAGCGACATCGGCGCCATACTGCCGTTCGAGTTGAGAGGCGACCAGAGTATCGGCATCCTCCTTCAGGCAGGTCTCGAGCTCCGAGACTGTCTGTGCATGAACGCAGCTGCCGGGCCAGCTCGCGCCAAGGGCCGTGACCGCGTCGTCCGAGCATTTGCGACTCAAGTCGATCTTCTGGGTCGCCTTGTCGAGTTTGGCCGCGGCCTTTGCCGATGGGCAGCTGTTGCCTGATTTCAGCGAGGCATCAAAACAGCCACGCCATGCCTTTGCGCTGCTTCGGATATAAGTATCGCGTACCTTGTCGAATCCGGCACGGCATTTTGTGATCGTCCTGGAAGCGTGACCGAGGCTGCTCAGCGAGGATGAAGTCCCCGCGATCAGCTCATCCCAAAGCAGCACATTGACATCCTCGAAGGGGGTCGGTGAGATCAGGGTCGAGCTCCAGCTTCCGCCACAGAGCCTGAGTCGATAGATCTGGTCGCCCGTCGCTGCGTAGAACTCCTCGGCACAGCCGCCGCCCGGTGCCGGGTTGTAGGTGACGGCCTTGTATTCGGCCGCGCCGGTGGGAATGGAGGTGACGGTGGACATGTCGGTCCAGATCCATGAGCCGCTTAGCTCGCCGCGGAACAGACCGCCCGAGGCGGCTACGTAGACAGGGGAGGTCGTCGGGCCATCCAAGTCGTAGACGATCGAGGCGTCCAGATTTGCCAAGGTCGTTGCCTTGCTGAAGGTGCCCGTGCCGCAGCCGGTGAGGGAACCGATTTTGGCATACATGCCGCGGTGGTTGGGGTCGAGATCATCGTCCTTGCCGACGCCCACCCAGAACTTGGTGTTGGTCAGTTGAATATCCCGGACCAGCATCGAGTTGCCGGCGGTCGTCCATGCCGGGTCCATCTGCCAGGTCGCGCCGTTGTCAGTGGAGCAGGCAACCCCGCCGCCGACGTGCCCGGTATCCCAATCGCCGAAGCTGATGTAGAGATCATCGGCATTGGATGGTGAAGCCACGATGCTGGTGATCTCGATGGTGTTGTCATCGAAGTGGTAGCCCACTGCATCGACCTGAGCGTCGAAGACCTGAGTATAGGATCCGCCGGTTAGCCCCTGATTGGTGGCTCGGTAGAGATCGCCGCTGTCATTTCCCGCAAATACATTCTCCATGATGGTTCCATCGAGATCGTAATCCTGCAGGAAAGTTGCCGTGATGGGCGCCCCGTCGCTGGCCGGGAAAATCGGATAAGTCCAGGTCGGATAGGTTCCCGTATGGGTCAGGAAATCCTGTGTGATGCCGATGCCTGTCTTGCCTCCGATCACGAAGGTATCCTTGGTGGTCGTTGTGGTGGAGACCTGATCCATATCATCGATCAAGATCGCGGCGACGCCTCGATTTCCGGCCAGTTCTCCCAGGGCGGTCCAGCTGCCCGTGGCGATGCTGAACTCTCCGATGAACCAGTCGGTTGCATAGAAGACGGTGCCGGCGTTATTGGGGTCAATCGCCATGCTGTAGTCGTTGCTGTGGATCGCACCCAGTGTTCGCGCCTGATTTGGCATGCTCGTGAAGGTGTGGCCGTAGTCGACCGAGACACCCGAGATGGCGTAGATGCGGGCATTGGCTGCATCGAATTGCATCTGCTGGAAGTAGTGGGGCGCATCGGTGGTGGTGGTCCAGGTCGTGCCGCCGCCCGCGCCGCGGTAGACGCTATTGCTCGGTGAGGAACCCGTGACGAAAATCAGCGGCGCGTCAGCGATCGCCGTGTCGGGGTATACGAAAACGCGCTCGATGATCCCGTCGAGCGAAGGGACTGTGATCATGGTGCCAACCGTGTATCCCGCGCTGTAGGTCAGGGGGTAGAGCTCGGTGGTGCCTGCGTTGTGCACAGTCGCCCAGAGCATCGGGTTGGTGGGATCATCCGTGTAGGCGGTGATCGACACGACCTGCGCCATCGCGACGGGCGTGGCCAGAAGCGTCCACGTCGTGCCTCCGTCGGTTGTGCGGTAAATATTGCCATCGTCACTGCCTACGTAGGTGCCGCTGACGTGCCCCAGAACGGTGGATATACGTTCCACCACGGCCGAACCGTTATGGAACACGCCTCCATTGGTAACCGTACCCCAGCCGGTGCGGTTAAAGGGGCAGGAGGCATTGGCGATCAGTTTGCCGTTGTTCAAGGTGCCGAAGATGGTGCCGGCGCCTGAGCCCAAAGTGGACGCGGTGATGTCGGCTTCGAGTTCGTCCATCTCGCCCGGTCGGCCGAAGAAGATCGGATCCCACGCTGTGCCGGCTGTGTTGAGGATCACGCCGCCCTGGTCGCCACGCACGGCGGACAGCAGGCGGGTCTGAGCCGTACAGTCGGAATAGCTCACGATATCCTTGGCCTGGCCACCGAAGATGCCGAGGCCCACCCTCACCACCGCGGCGGTAGAGCTTGGCGCGAAGCTGAGGCTGACCAGCAGGGCGCTGAGTGCGGTACACAGGCCCGCTTTGATGGTTTTGCTTCGATAATGTCCTGAATTTGAGTTTCGCATGGTATCCCCCGCGTTCTGGGGGTGCACTTTCCACGGGCCGGAGCTTTTTTGCCGCCGACTGGAAAGGCACCCGATATGGATCTGCGGGAAACGAAATGCAACCTCCGTGCCGGACTGAAAATGCTGAAAAGCCTCGGTTTTTAAAGCGCCCCTTGGTGCGCCGGTAACTAGATGTTTCCAAAAAGCGGAACGTCCAGTTACCGCGATCGCCCCGGATTACGGGGGGCGAGGGGCGGAAGGGTTTCGGAAAATCTCCCGAGGAGCAGGACGGTGGTTGAGGCGGAGCCTTTGCCGGAACCTCGAGGTGCCAGAGACCTGCCTGTATGGGGAGCACGGAATTCCCCGCGCTCCCCGCACAGGGATGTATCGGTTTCAGGCTAGCCGCGGCCGAGTTCGCCGACGTAGCCGTTGGATCGCTGCATCCATTCCTTCTCACGGTCGTAGATCACCGTGCCATCAATGGTAAGCGTGACCCGAATATTAGGGTCGGCAGCAGCACTCATGTCGGTAAACGCCTTGAACGACCACCGCCAGACGCCATCGCGGTTGATCGACAGCAGCATGTAGAAAATACCGTCTCTGGCCCCGGAGCCCTTCCGGGCATCGCGGTCCAGATAGCGCCAACGATGTCCACGCTTGGGTACCGCGCCGGCCTCCAGCGTACCGGAGTAGACGAGATCCCCGCCGCTGCGGATCTCCACGAAGAACTCCGAGACGGACGGGTTGAAGTCGGCGGGCAGGTCGAGACCCGCGCGGATGTAGAGGTAGTCGTCTGCGTTTCGCTTGAACCGAACCCTTGACGGGCAGGGATGGTTGCAGATCGCCGCATAGGAAGTCGGTCCCGGTGTGGCAACGACGGTGGGCGCCGGGGTCGGTTCGGGAGTCGGTTCCGGGGTCGGTTCCGGTGTAGGCGCTGGTGTCGGAGCCGGGTCCTGAATTGCAGGTACCGCAAGATCTTCCACTTCGCCGTTGGATGCTGGTCCCGTGGCCACGCTCAACTCGCCGTCATCACTGGCGATACGGATTCGCGCAAACGACGTTCCGGAAGTCGCGCTGGCAGGAATGGCCCAGGTAAGCGTTGCCGCCGACTCTCCTGCGCTGACCCCTACCAAATTCGACATTTCGTCCAGGCCATCGAAGCTGCCATCAGCGTTCCAGTCGATCCAGCCTCGCACGAATGCATTCGAGCCCGTACTGTTGCTGACCGGAATTTCGATATCGTAGGCAGACTGGCCAATCACGTAGTTGCTGAACACAGAGCTTGTGATGTCTTCGTCGTCGATATCACGGAGATTGTCCCCTACGTCATCGAGCTTGTCCCCCAGGGGGGCAGTGCTGATCCGGGCTCGAACAAATCCTTCACCGACTCCAACGGAGATGGTCTGGTCCTCATTCGCGTCCGTCGCAGTGGGAACGATTGGAAGCTCAATAATTCCGATGTTCTCATCGATGGCCCGAGTGATCTCATCGCGATCTTCCGCATCGAGGGCGATACCAACATGCTTTTCGATAACACCAGCATCCAGGTGGGTGATGGTGGCATCGGTGATGGTACGAATCCGATTGGCGCTATATTCTTCAAGGGCGATGACGAAGGCGGGGGCAGCGGCGATGCCGTCTTCGGTGGCAGCAATGTCGTCCTGAACGGGGTGGCTTTCTGGGAGTTGAACGAAGGCACCGACGACGACGGCAAGAACGAAATCGACATTCAGAACGGTCAGGGATGCTCTCAGTTCATCGGCTCTACTGTCCTGCACACCAGCAACAGTCGGTTTAACCGATGTACTTTCTCTGCGACACCGACACCGACACCCACACCCACACCCACACCC
>DLYX01000227.1 GCA_003447545.1 Deltaproteobacteria bacterium
TGGAACCCCTCGCACGCTCGGTTACAGATGCTGGCGGCGTATGGGCCGTTCCCGCTCTCGCGGGTCTCGGTGGACCCCATCTGGACCTCGAGGCGCGGGGGATGATCGGGGGGATCTCGCGCGCAACCTCAAAGGCGCATATCGCGCGCGCGATGTTGGAAGGAATTGCATGGAGGTGTGCCGAGGCAGCTGTCGCTTTGGGCGGGGAAAATGGGGCAGAGCGCATTCGGGTTGCTGGAGGCGCAGCGGCCAACGACCTTCTTCTGCAATTGGTGGCAGACGCCTCCGGGGCAGAGGTTCAGCGGCCTGCGTTACTGGATCGAGCTGCCTTGGGAGCAGCGTACCTCGCGCAGCGGGCTCTCGGCTTGACCACCGATCAGGAAATTTCGGAGCGTTGGCGAGCGGATCAAAGCTTTACGCCAAGCTGGTCACAGGATGAGCGCGCCACTCGGCGAGAAAAATGGCTTAGCCGGATCGCACTCTCTCGCGCTGCCGGCACCTGACTTCTCTTAGGCACTCAGCTATGATGCGAGGTCGCGATGGAGCAAATATCTTCGGATAAAAAACAGCTTTGCGGAAGGCTGGTCGCGCTTCTCGCAATCTTTTGGAGTTGTGTCGGCCCGCTCTCGGCCGACGCCGCCAAAGTCCCCGAATTGCTGGGCAGCGAACCGGTGGTGGGCGATCTCAGGTCTCTCGCGGAACCCCGGCCTCGACCCCTTGACGATCTGAATGCGGAGCTGAGCCCCTATGGTGTCCGATTGGGGCTCGGTTATACGACAACGGTTCTGGGTAATCCTGTTGGCGGAGCGAACCAGGGCGTGAGCTATGCGGGTTTGATGGCCTTCGGCGTGTTCCTTGATCTGGAGGAATGGTGGGGGTGGAGCGATACGGAGTTCCATATTTCAGGCTCCTGGGCCACAGGGTCCAGCTTGACTGCGGACCATATCCACAACACGGTGAATGTCTCCAATGTCTTCAGCGGGCAGGCCGCGCGGCTTTATGAATTGACATTGCAATCCAAATTTTTCGATGAGCAGTTCGAAATTCGTATCGGAAAAATTTCGGCGGGCGAATATTTTGCGGTGAACCCGCTTGGTTCCTATTTCCTCAATCTATCCTTTGATGACAACCCGGCTGCCGTCGCATATAACGACCCTGCTTTTGCAATTGACCCCGTCGCACTCTGGGGCATCATGGGCAGTCTGAAGTTGACCAACGAGCGATGGAACCTTCGGGCGGCGGTTTATGATGCCTCCAACCCGACGCAGTGGAATGAGTATAACAGTGGCTTGAATTTCAGATTCAATCCCGCCAACGGCATGCTGTTTACGGGGCAACTCGACTACCATCTCCCGAGCATTGAGGGCGCGGGCCGCGGGGGCAGTCAGATGTCTATCGGCATGTTTGTCGACACGGGGAAGCGCCCGCTTTTGACAAACGCCCAAGCCTCTCAGGAAGGCAACACCAATTTCTGGTTGACGGTACAGCATGATTTCGGAGAGATCGTGAATACAGGAGATCAGCTGGCCGGATTTTTGACAATGACGGGCGCGCCTCAGACGAACCTGAATATGTTTCCGTTCTCCGTCGCTTCCGGGTTCGTCTGGAACGGGCTGCTCGCTCAGAGGCCATCAGACGCTGTGGCGCTGGCCGCCTCCTATTATCGGTTCAGCTCCAAGCTCCCCGGGCAGACGCACGAGATTGCTCTGGAGCTTGCCTATACCCTGAGGCTGACTCCATGGATGACCATACAGCCAGACCTGCAGGGCGTGCTCCGCCCTTCGGGTACGGGGAAAATCCCCAGTGCTCTGGTGATGGGTTTTTCTACCGAAGTCGTTTTCTGATTCCGGGCATTTTCCCGTATTCTGCGCTCGGCCTGTTCAGAATCCACGCAATTCCGTCGAGGGTAGAAGCAAGGGAAACAATAGGCGGGGTTCTGATTCGGAACGCTCCTTCAGCCAAGCGGAGGCATTCTCTGGTGTCGCCCTGGAAGCAAAAAAATCTCACTCGATTGATCGTATACGGTCTGCTCTGCGCGGCGACCGGAGCCTACGTGTATTTTGGCTACGGCAAATGGATCGACACCTCAGTAGATTCTCTCTTTCACTGGAGGAGTGCGGCTGTAGATTCTGCCCGCGATTATCGAGGCGGGTCGGATCGCTCCGAAGAAAATCCGTGAAGCTGATTGTCGACAGGAGCGGCGACCAGCTGTCGGGCCAGCAGTCTCGATGAGCCTATCTCACCGGGCGAAAGGAGGAGGCTTCGATCCCGTACTCGGCGAGCTTTCCCTGCAGGTGCTGGCGGTACATGCCAATTGCTTCTGCTGTCCTCGAGATATTTCCCTCGTGGCGAGCGAGGGCGGCTTCCAGAAAGGAGCGCTCGAACTCCGCAACGACAATTTGTTTGGCTTCCTTGAAGGGAAGCGTGTGGTCGACAGCCACGCCGACAGTCCCTGCTGTCGACTGTCGGACAGTATCCGGGAGGCCTTCGATATCGATCTCGATCCCGTCGGCCAAAACGACAGATTGTTCGATTACATGCTCCAGTTCCCGAACGTTTCCCTTCCACTCTGCGTCGGCCAGGGCGCGCATTGCCGCTGGGGTGAATCGAGCTCGCTCGCGGCCGAGGCGTTCGGCAATGCCGTCAAGGAAATAATCTATCAGAATAGGCAGGTCGCCTTCGCGCTCCCGGAGGGGAGGTAAGGATATCGGGACGACGTTGAGCCGGTAGAAGAGGTCTTCTCGAAAAGTCCCATCGGCCACCTTGGCTTCCAGATCGTGATTGGTAGCCGCAATGATCCGAACATCGACCTTCAGGGTGATGTCGCCGCCGACGCGTTGAATTTCCTTTTCCTGCAGTGCGCGCAGGATTTTCGCTTGTGTCTCGAGAGCCATATCGCCGATCTCATCGAGAAAGAGTGTGCCCCCGTCCGCAAGTTCGAACTTGCCCTCGCGCGCGCGAACCGCCCCGGTAAAAGCCCCCTTCTCGTGGCCGAAGAGTTCGCTTTCGACGAGCTCGCGAGTGAAGGCCGCACAGTTCACCTTGACCAATGGTCGTTGTTTCCGGGGACTCCCGAGGTGGATCGCGTTGGCCACCAGTTCTTTGCCCGTCCCGCTGGGCCCCCGAACCAGGACCGTGAGGTCCGAGTCAGCCACTTTGCGAATCACTTCGAAAACGCGCTGCATGCTCGGGCTTCGACCTACAAAATTATCAAGCCCGAGGGATGCTCCGATCTGTTCCCGAAGAAGTTGGTTTTCGACTCGGGTCGTACGCGTGTCGAGAACTCGCGAGACTTTGAGGAGCAACTCGTCATTATCGAACGGTTTGGGCACATAGTCCGACGCACCCAGTTTCATGGCGTCGACAGCGGTTTTTTCGGAGCCATAGGCTGTGATCATGATCAGGGCTGTTTCGGAGGCGTTCTTCCGGGTCCAGGCAAGAAGCTCCATGCCGCTCATTCCCTGCATGCTGAGATCGCTGATGATGAGATGGTACGGGGTTTGCCCGATCGCCTCGATCGCCTCTTCACCCGAGGTGCAGACATCAACTCGGTAGCCCTTTTTTTTGAGCAATCTTTGAATCGCAATGCCGATGGCGGCTTCGTCGTCGACGACGAGAATCGAATGTTTCACGCGTAGATCTCCTCGGAGTTCATGGGTAAATCAATTTGAAAAGAGAGACCGCTACCCGGAACCTGAGAGGCGCGAATCTCGCCGCCATGCGCTTCGATCGTTCTTTTTGAAATAGCCAGTCCAAGCCCGGTGCCTGTTTCCTTGGTTGTGAAAAAAGACTCGAAAAGGTTGTCCAGATCCTGCGCCGGCACGCCGGGCCCTGTGTCGGTGACCTCGATGGAGACCTTGTTGAGGGCCGAGCTGACAGCGACGCGAATCTCCTTGGTCCCTTCGCTGTCGGCGAGAGCATCGCGGGCATTTTCGATCAGGTTGACCATGACGAGACGGAGTTTTTCGGCATCGGCTTTGGTGGAGAGTGCCGCCGGCGATTGTACAATCAACTCGATTCCGGCAGAGCGCAGGCTGGGGCGTAATTCTTCGGCTGTACGCCGGGTAAGAGCGGCGAGATCGACCGATACCAGGGTAGGATCGTCGCGCTTGGCGTACCGGAGAAGGAGCGCGACCTGATTTTCGATTCGGTCGAGAGACTCAACGATCAGCGTATGTTCCTGTTGGTAGGGCGAGTCGGGTTCCTCCACGAGCTGCTGGGCCAGACTGCGCGCCGCGGTGGCGGGGTTTCGGATCTCATGGGCCACTCGAGCCGTGAGTTCGCCGATCGCGGAGAGCTTCTCCGCGTGGGCAAGAGAGCGCTCGACCTCCAGGGTGCGTCCGAGCATATCGGCCCCGTCGAGAAGTAAACCGAGCTGGTCGGCGAAGCCTTCGATGGCCGACAACTCTTCACTTCCGAAACTTGAGCCAACGAGATCCGTGCGCATCAGGATATGTCCCCATAGACGGCGCGAGCCACGGACGCAGACGACGCCTACGACATGAGCTTGATTGCGCGGACCACGCAACTCTTCCGGGAGGTGGGTGAGCTCGCCTCCTGCCAGCGTGCGCTTGGCGAGAGCATCTGCAGCCTCGCCGCGCGGCCAGATCTCTTCGAGTTTCTCGATGCGAAATTTCCCGAACGTCTGCGCGCCACCATCGCGCCAGATCAGGCCGGCACCCTCGAGTTGGAAGGCGTGAGTCAGAGCTGCCAATGCGCGGACGGAACATTGCTGCGTCCCCAGCGCCGGAGAAAGGGCATGAAGCGCTTCGCGCAAGACGCCTTGCTTGTTGTGGGCGCGCCTGAAAATGATGCGATCGAAGAGCGCCCAGCAAGCCTGCAGGCCTGCGCCGGCGATCAGGAGTCCATACACGGACCCGAGAAAGATCTGCATCCAGAAGCGCTCGTTTTCCGGAAGGAAGGAAGTCTCCCAATAAACGAGAAACGCACCGGCAATACCGGTTCCCACAAAGCAGAGCGCGACGAGTGTATCGCGCAAGACTGCGCCGAGGTTCCGGATCGCAAAGGGCGCCGCGACCAGTGCACCGAAGAGAGCCATGGTCCACGCGGCGGTGAAGATCTTGGCGTCGCTGCTCTGGGTGAGGACGACACCGCTTACCGTGATCAGCAGAACGACGGCGGCACTGGAAACGACGCGAAGTGGTCGTTCGGTTGCACCAAATGGAGTCTTCCAGCTGGAGGTCTCGTTCTTTCGCAGACCCTGAATTGAAAGAAAGAACATCAGGGCCATATAGCCATATGTGATCCCGCCGTAGAGACGGCTGCCGAGACTTTGGTCGTAGGGCTGCGTGGATCCTGCCATCGCAATCAGACTGACAATGGTCGCAGAGCCATAGTTCAGGAGTAACCAGCGCCGACGCAAGATTGGCGCGCCCGGCTCGAAATAATGAGCCATATGGCGAAAGAGTGCGACCGCGGCGAAGCCCGCGAGATCATTCGCCATGACCATATAGGTGCCCAGGATCGAGTTGTCCGGATCGAGAGCGTCGGGAGCCAGAGTGGAGAGGGCTGCTGTAAAGTAGGCGATGCAGGTCGCAATGCCGAGCAGTGGGTGCAGGCGTGAGATCGGACCTTGCGCGCGGCCGGTGCGCAGGGCAATCCAGCCGGTCCGCGCGATGACCGCCCAAACCAGCATAACCAGAAAAAAGGCTCCGCTGACCAGAAGGTTGGAGAGTGGGATTACGTGCATAGTCGGTTCCTGTCGCAAGAAGCGAGCCAGACCAGCGGGCCATTGGACCAGCGGGTTCTCTGGGCCCTCGGGAGGACCGTCGACATTCGGATCGCCACACTGCCTAATTCCCTATGCAGTGGGCTGCCGTAAAGAGTTTGGGGCGAGTTATTTTGGATCGGCGTCTGCCGCAAAGGTTTCTCTCAGGCAGGTTACCATATCGCGTGGTTTCCAGCCGAGTTCGTCGAAGATTTTTCGGTTCTCCAGCAGGGGTGGGACAGGGACCGGAATCGGGATCAGAAGGCGGGCGCGTGGCCCGCCGGCCTGGGACCAGGCTTCGGCAAATTCCCATAAGCTCTCGCCACCACCGCATACGTTATACGCTTCCCCGATCGATCGTTCGTTCTCGAGGCAGAGCAGCAGGGCTTCAGCGACGTCGGCGCCATGGACTAATTGAAGATGGGTGCCAGCCG
>DLYX01000278.1 GCA_003447545.1 Deltaproteobacteria bacterium
CCGCGGCATCGCACGCGTCGACAACCAGAATCCGGACCCGGATCAGGCAACGGAAATGCTGGAGCTCTATGCCGGAGAAATTCAGTACATGGATGAGAGCTTCGGTGCGCTTCGCGACCAGCTGCGCGAGCACGGTATCTATGACAATACCCTGATCGTATTTACCGCCGACCATGGCGAGGAGTTCCAGGAACATGGTGGCTGGTGGCACGGAACGACGCTCTATGAGGAGCAGGTTGCGGTGCCATTGATTGCTAAATTTCCCGCCGGAAGTCTGGTGCCAGCGAGGCCCGGGGGCGTTGGTCGGCTGCTTGACGTTGCCCCGACGATTCTGGCGGCTTCGGGCATCGAGATTCCTGCCGAGTGGCAGGGTGCTGATCTGGCGCTGCCGATCCCCTCGAACCGAGTGGCTTTCGCGGAAGAGGATCACGAAGGCAATATTATCACGGCGGTCCGGAATGCGCGGCTGAAGTTGATCCGCGCCAATCCGGGCAACCCCCGAGGCCTCCCGGAAGTTGAGCTCTTTGATCTGCAGAAAGACCCCGGCGAGCAACTGGATATCGCTGCGGATCGGCGTATCGAAGTAGAGGATCTGGACCGGGAGATTGTGGCGATCACGACGGGTGCTGCCGAGGAAGCGGTGGCAAACGAAGGTGAGGTCCAAATGGATGATGCCACCCGGGACAGGCTGCGGGCCCTGGGATATATCGAATAGACCAGGGGTCCGGAACGTCAGCATTTCCCGGCCGCCACATTATGCGTTAGGCTGCGTCTGTGCGTTTCAATACCGCTCTGGCGGCGATACTCCTGCTCGCTTCTTCGACGTTCATGATGCGCTCGGTGCTGGATGCACCAGCATCCTTGCTCCAAGGTGCGTCCGACGGAACCCCGAGCCTTTCGAAATGGGAGACCATCGGGCACGCCGATCAGGAAATGGTGGTCGCGTTGGTCGTCCGCAATGCCGACCTGATGACCTCCAATCTCGGCGGCCTGCAAGGGTTCGGACAATGCTTCCCGTTTCCAGCGAGTTACACTCTCGGCGAGCACGGATTCGCGGAAGGATTGCTGGCGGCGATTCCCTGGGTGCTCACGGGCGAGCCGATCCTTTCGTATAATTTCATGCTCTGGATAGGGTATTTCCTTTCCGGTTTCAGCATGTTCCTTTTGGTCCGAAATTTTACCGGAGATGCTCGAGCGGGTTTGTTGGGCGGGCTTTTTCTGCAGTGGGTTCCCGGGCGGATTGTGGACGGCGGGCATCCATTTCTGCATGCCGAATTCTGGCTGCCGCTCGCGCTGCTATGCCTTCATCGGCTCTTTGTGACCGGAAGGGTTCGTGCAGCAGCGGGCGTCGCCTTTTTCCTCGGCATGCAGGCCTTGGGGAGTTTTTATCTGATTCTTGGCGTGATCCCGGTGGTTCTCGTTTATGTGCCCTTTTTGTTCTGGCGGCATCGGGAACATCGGTGGAAGGCGCTGGGCTTGAGTCTGGCTGCCGGTTCGTTCGTGGCGGTTGTGGGCCTTTGGGTCTTGTTGCCGTACCTCGAGACGCGAGAGGCATGGTCGGTATTGGGCGGGCGTGAGTCGCTCCTGCTGCCTCTTGAAGCCTTCTTGCCGGGTCAATACTCTTTTCCCGGCTGGATTTTCGCCAGTCTGATCTTGCTCGGCATTGCGGATCGTTTTCGCGGGCCACGCTCGTGTGATGGCGAAGATCCTCGTCTGGTCATGTTGCTCGCCTCAGGAATCATTCTGAGCTGCTCGACCTACGGTCTGCGGATTCCGGGTACGGATATTGTCGTTCCGTCCGTTCTCGCACTCCTGTCGGGAACGGTACCGGGGCTTGATGCGGTTCGAGCATTGGGCGTCATGAGCAATATTCTCTGGGTGCCTCTGGCCTGGATCGCCGGCTACGGCGCGCGGGCCGTTCTGGAGAACTTCAGCCTACGCCTGCAGGGGGCCTTGTTTGTGGCGCTGGCGCTCGGGGTAGGGGCTATCCGCTTCTGGCCGCCTCTTGCCGTCGCGAACTTCGGGCGACCGCTTGCCGTCGAGTCCCGCAATGTGAGGCCATCGGAAGAGGATATCGCATTGGTTCGTTCCCGACGAGCTTCAGCCTTGCTGCATGTCCCGATGGCCAAGCGAGGGGGACGTGCCATGGGGACCGCCAGTGCTCAGTTGCTTTTGGGGAGTTTCTCTCCGAGTCCGACGACGAGTTGCTACAACTCATTTGCCTCTCCTTTTGCCAGCCAGATCGGGCAATTGGCGCAACGACTGCCGCGCGCCAGTTCGAGCGAGGCTCTGTCCGCATTGGGCATCGATACTGTGCTTTTTCATAGAAGCGAATCTACCGTTCGCCACGAGCAGTGGTTTGAGGACCACTTCCGTGAGTCGCCGGAGGCCGCTGCACGTGTCGTGTCGTTGGGCGAGACCGAGACTCTGAGCGGCTACCGCCTGAATGGCAGGCTTCCGACGACCTCATCGAGCAGCGTTCTGCATCGGGGGATGGCTTACGAGCAGCTTTGGAAGGATCCGGACTCCCGCACCGTCAGCTTCTGGGTCCGCAATCGAGGACGCCAGGTGTATCTGGAGCCCGAGCCTCGGAAATTACGAGAAGGTTATATCATGTGGGTGGACGAGGCCGGTGCGCCCGTCTCGCGCGTGCCGGTAATGTTTCTGATGCCGATCGCGCTCGCCCCCGGCGAGCGGATGGCTTTGAATATCGACGTCGAACCGCCGCCGGGAGATGACGTTCATCTTGGGTACCTGAGTCTCCGCGGTGGAAAATGGAAGGGAA
>DLYX01000428.1 GCA_003447545.1 Deltaproteobacteria bacterium
AGAGCATCGAGTTGCTCGGCGTCAAACACGATCGGAATGACGGTCTCGAAAGGCGCCTCGATAGGTTCATCCTTTGCCTCGACCAGTACGAGGATCGGATAGTGCTGTGGGTTGGCCGCCGACCATACCTGAATTTCGCGGAGGCAAGATTTGAACGTCAGGCATGTGGACTCGAAATCGACATCCTGCACATGCAATACCTTGAATCCCGGCTCATCGAGTTCGGGCAAGTTGGAGGCGCCATCCCCGGTCAGGAATTCCATGGCGGCGCGGTTGGCATAGAGACCGCCCTCGGGGTCCGCGTAAACGTCGATCTCGATTTGGCGTATCTGCTGGCTGGAAAACTGTTCGGCGAGCGCCAGGTGTGTGTATTGCCAGGCCTCCGCCAGAGGGGGTGCCAGCGCAAGGATGCCCGCAAATAGATCCGGCTTCGGCTGCACATGGTAGCTGTTATGGGTCCCGATCACTTGCGCTTCGTGCATGCGCAGAACATCGTCGCGGGGGTAGGAGTTTTGGGAAGAACCCCCTCCGGAATTACCGCAAGCGCTGACGAATGCCGCGGCGACCCCGACCATGCCGCCGAGGATGAATCGCTGGAGTCTTGAATTCTGCATGGGTCACCGAATCATGTCTTGTCGAATTGTGCGAGAGGAGAGGGTCGAGCCCTCCATGTTGTCACGCATGGCATCTGAGCATGAAGAAGAGCCCGAGATGTCTGCCACAATCTATCGCAGGCGTCTTCGCAGGCTTGTCGAGAACAAGGCCGCCATGCGGAAATCGATGCGATGGCATTTTTCCATTCCCCGGCGACAGGTTTGAGGCGCTCGCCGGTTCATCCTCCTACAGATCCGGACGGAATCCGGGTGCGACAACCACGATTCGACTTTACGTCGAAAGGAGTTTTCATGAAGAATATCACCAAGAAAAGTTTTCTTTTTGCCGCAGCGGCACTGTTCCTGTCTCCCGCGTTTGCCAATGCAGAGCGTCCTTCTCGCGAAGAGGTTCAGGCCAACCGGGAGAGTTTTTTCATGGCCGCGGATGAAGATGAAAGCGGCGGACTGACGTCCGAAGAGCTGGAAGTCTTCCGCTCGCTGGCCGAGGCGAGTCGGGCGGAGCGAAAATTCGTGCGCGCTGACATGAATGAGGACGGCGAATTATCTCTCGAGGAATTGGGCAAGATGGATCGCAAAAAGCACCGCAGCAAAAGATTCCGGTAGGGGACGGTCTTCGGGCAGGTTCGGTGACGCCATTCGGAGTCGCCGGGCCTGATCGTCGCTCAGCGCGGAACCACGACCCCGAGTTGCTCGGCGAGGGCGAGTGCCGCCTCATGTGAGAAGCGCGTTTTCTGCAGGCGATTCTCGGCCGGATTGATCTGGTAGTTACTGGCGGTGGAGAGATCGGCTTCCCGCAGGTCGGTGTCGAGGAAGCGTGTTCCGAGAAGATCACTCCCGGTAAATACAGCCTGGCGCAGATCGACCTGAAGAAATGTCGACTCATGTATGCGGCAATCTCGCAGGACCATTCCGCATAGCTTTCTTTTGGCGAAAGTTGCGTGCGAGAGATTGCACTCCTCGAATGTCGCCGTGAAAATCATGCCCCGGACGTCGGTCCAGTCCACGCCCATAAGTTTCGTGCGCCGAAACCGCGCCTCATGGAATGCGGCCCCGGCAACGGTTGCCATGGTGAGGTCGCAAGATTCAAAGATGCAATCCTCGAAGGTGCAATCTCGAAGCGAAATCTCCGCGAGTCGAAGGTGCTGGAACCGGCAATCTCGAAAGTACTTGCCGCGGATGTCGCAAGCCGCCAGTGCGTTGTCGTCGAAGATGGTGTCCTCGATCTCGTCGCTTTCGAGAAGTTCAGAGAGTGTCTTTGCCATGAAGAACTCGCAAAGGGGGAAGGCGATGAGCCTTGGGTTTGCCTGCGGCCACGAGGGCGCTGGCAGTCAATGCTGTCCTGTCCGGGAACCGGCTGAAATCACAGTTCCCGAACAGAGCGAGCATTCATTCGGGGTCTAGCCCCGGTGCCGAGTCAGACGACTCGAACGTTTTCCGCGGCCGGGCCCTTTTGGCCCTGCACAACATCAAATTCCACTTTTTCGCCTTCATTCAGGGACTTGAAGCCTTCTCCCTGAATGGCGCTGTGGTGGCAGAAGACATCCTTCTCGCCGTCATCACGGGCGATAAATCCGAAGCCCTTTTCCGCATTAAACCACTTAACTGTTCCTGCCGTAGCCACTGTTCTTACTCCTGATCTTTTTCCTACTCGGGACACCATCCAGAGGCGCCCACTCAATGTTCTATTCATAGCAGACAAAAACCGCTTTGGAGAAGGGGGCGAGGCGAGATTCCTGACTTTGCTGAAAACTCAATGATTAGAGGAGTTTTTCACCGATCCGGGGCCATTTGGGCGATGGTCAGCCCGCTCTGTTCGGTCCAAAATCGGGTTTGAACGACTTTCGGAGTGCAACTTCAGGGTCCGGTCAGGCGCCTCCGGCGTGCTGTCGCATGAAAGCGAGGCCGTCTGCCGCGAGCTTTTCTTCGCTTTCAAAGAGCGGTCTCCAGATTTTGGTGGCCGCCGCCAGGCCGGGGAGCGCCTGGCCGAAGGCCTCGATGGTCAGCCATCCGTCGTAACCGATTGCGGCAAGCGCAGCGAAGGTCTCCTGCCAACGGACTTGCCCCTGTCCGGGCGTTCCGCGGTCGTTTTCCGAGATGTGGACGTGCGTAATCGCACTGGCCGCATCCTGAATCGCACGGGTGACATTCTTCTCCTCGAGGTTCGCATGGAAGGTGTCGTAGTGAACGCCCACGTTGGGGCGATCCACCTCACGAACGAACCGAGCCGTGTCTGCCGTGCAGTTGAGCAGGTAGATTTCGAAGCGGTTCAGAAACTC
>DLYX01000089.1 GCA_003447545.1 Deltaproteobacteria bacterium
GCCTCATGCAGCATCCTGGCTGGTATGGCCCCATAACCCTGACACCTGGCCTGGAAAGCTCTCGCGTATCCCGCCGGTTTTTGCGCAAATGGTTCGAGCCTTGCTCCCCGGTGA
Source organism: Deltaproteobacteria bacterium (assembly GCA_003447545.1). Lineage (GTDB taxonomy): Bacteria > Desulfobacterota > Binatia > UBA12015 > UBA12015 > UBA12015. The sequence goes on from DLYX01000089.1 coordinate 115, forward strand.
GCGTGTCGAGATCCTCGTCCGCACGGCGGCGGAGCAAGCGGCGGCTGAATTTGTATTGACGGAGCACCGAGCGCTTGGCGCAGGCGTTCGATTTCACATGATTGACTCCAACGATTCGTGGGTTCGTGATCATGGGCCAGTTTTTCTTCGCAATGAAGCTGGCACCCTGCGCGCTCTGGACTGGGGTTATAATGCTTGGGGCGCAAAGTACCCGGATTGGGCTGCCGACGCGCTCGTGGCGGTTCGTATCGCCGATCAACTTGATCTGGAGGTCCAGCGGCCCGGAATTATTCTGGAGGGGGGATCGATCGATGGCGATGGTCAGGGGACGGTGCTCACCACCGAGTCCTGTCTTCTCAACCCGAACCGGAATCCCGGCCTGAAACGTCCGGATGTCGAGGGCCAGTTGGCTCGTTATCTGGGCGCTGAAAAGGTTCTCTGGCTGGGCGAGGGGATTGCGGGGGATGATACCGACGGACATATCGATGATCTGACGCGCTTTGTGGCGCCGGGTGTGGTGGTGACGGCCATCGAGACAAATCCCGAGGATGCCAATTATGGACCGCTGCAGGAAAACCGCGATCGTCTGTCGGGCATGCGGGACGCGACCGGCCGTGTGCTGGAAGTCGTGGAGCTTCCGATGCCGGCACCGCTCCGAGAAAACGATCTCCGCTTGCCCGCTTCCTACGCGAATTTCTATATCGCCAACGGGGTCGTACTGGTCCCGGTTTTCGAGGATGCGGCCGATGCCCGAGCGCTTGGAGTGCTGGGCGAATTATTGCCCGACCGGGCGATTGTCGGGATCCCCGCAAGGGATCTGGTGCTCGGCCTTGGCGCCTGCCACTGCCTGACCCAGCAGCAACCCGCCGACGGCCCCGGTAGCTGCTGAGCGAGCCCTTTTGGGGGGATAGGGCCGACCCTTTGGCCCTCCGAAAGAGGCGGGTTTGCCGCGAAATGCCTGTGGCAGGGATTCGGCAGGCCCCCGTTCACATTCCATCATTCTTCGTTAAGCTACGACTGTGGCGATCAACGAAGACAAGTCGAAAACCGAAGTTTCCATGGACGAAATGCGCGAACGTTACCGTCATGAGCGCGAGAAAAGACTGCGCTCTGATGGAATGGCGCAGTTTCAGGAGTTCAAGGGGGCGTTTGCCTCTTTCGACGAGGATCCCTTTGTCGAGCCCGGTTTCTCTCGGGAGCCTATCGTCGCCGAGCATGAAGTCGTGATTGTGGGCGGCGGTTTTGGCGGCATGCTCACGGCCGTCAATCTGATCCGGGAGGGTGTCGAGGACTTCACGATTGTCGAGAAGGGCGGGGACTTCGGCGGGACCTGGTACTGGAATCGTTACCCCGGATGTATGTGCGATGTAGAGTCCTACACATACTTGCCGCTGCTTGAGGAAACCGGCTACATGCCTACCGAGAGGTACGCGAGTGCAACCGAGATCTTCGAGCATTGCCAGCGGATCGGAAACCATTTCGACCTCTACCGACGCGCCATGTTCCAGACTGAAATCGAGGGTGCGGTCTGGAACGATGTCGACCATCGGTGGACGATCACCACCAGTCGGGGCGATACGTTGACCACGAAGTTCTTCGTGGCTGCCGGCGGAATCCTGCACAAGGCCAAACTGCCGGGCATCCCGGGCATCAACGATTTCGAGGGGCATACCTTCCACACCAGTCGTTGGGACTATGCCTACACCGGAGGAAGCGCGACCGAGCCCATGGCCAAGCTCGCCGACAAGCGCGTCGGGATCATCGGGACCGGTGCAACCGGCGTCCAGGCCGTACCTCAACTCGCCCGGGTGGCGAAAGAAGTCTACGTCTTCCAGCGCACGCCCTCGGGCGTTGGCGTGCGGGATAATGGACCGACAGATGCTGAGTGGTTTCAATCGCTGAAGCCCGGCTGGCAGGATGAGCGGATGTCGAACTTTACGGCCGCCGTGACCGGAGAAAAGCCGGAGGTGGATCTCGTCTCGGATGGTTGGACGGATGTTTTGTGGGTCAACACTCAGGACCCTGCGGTCAACGAGGGTCTCGAATTCGAGGACCTCGAGCGAATCGACTTCGAAGTCATGCAGCGATTGCGGGATCGCGTCGATGCGACGATCGAGGACCCCGCGACGGCCGAAAAGCTCAAGGCCTGGTACGGCAAGCACTGCAAACGGGTCACCTTCCATGACGATTATCTGCCGGCTTTCAACGAACCGAATGTCGAGCTGGTCGATACCGACGGTCTGGGGGTCAAGCAGGTGACACCGAAGGGGGTCGTGGTCGGCGATACCGAGTACCCGATCGACCTGCTGATTTTTGCCTCCGGATTTGAGGTCACGACACCTCTGGTGCAGCGACTGGGCTTCGATCCGGTCGGCCGAAACGGCCAGACGCTCAGCGAGCGTTGGGAGGATGGCGCTCGGACCCTGCATGGAATTCTATCGGCCGATTTTCCGAATATGCTGGTGATCAGCACCGTCCAGGCCGGGTTCGGCACGAACTTCGTTCATTTCCTCTCGGAGTCCTCCAAGCACGTAGCCTGGTTGGTTGGCGCCTGTCATGCCGAAAAGATCGAGAGCATCGAAGCCACGCCCGAGGCTGAGGAGGAGTGGATTGCCACCCTCTGGACAGTTGCCCGAGGCCTCGCACGGTATTCGTCGGTCTGCACGCCGGGTTACTACAATGGGGAGGGGATTGTGACCAAGGCGGCGGCCCGCAATGTCACCTATCCGGGAAATCTCCAGCACTATATCGATTATTTGATCCGGTGGCGGGATGCAGGCGGTTTCGTAGGCGCTCGAGTGGTTCGCGCGGGCGAGGGGCCGGCGAAGTCCTAGGTCGCTAGCCTCCCGGCTAGGGCGTCGTGCTGATGGACCCCCACACGTTGAGGGTGATCGCGATCGTGCTGGCTGCAGCGAGCAAGGGATACCAACCGCGTCCGTCTCGAGTGAAAGCCGAGAGCGCGACCGGGAGGAGGAGCGGCATGAGATCGAGCATGTAGCGGGAGCCGAATTGCGTCGAGCCCTGATAGGAGTAGACGAGGTAGAAGCTGAACATGCAGATCAGCGCGGGGATGCCGGCGCGCACCAGAGGAGCTCGCCAACGCGGCAGGAAAACTCCGATAAGGAATGGGCTCAGAAAAAAGAGCGTTTGCCCGCCGGAGTGGAACCTGAGGAATGGAGGTTCCGCGAGGATCTCCGGCATCGCTGTGGTGTAGAAGACGAGATTGGTCCACACATACCTGGCCGAGAAGTCGATGGAGGTATGGGTCCATTCCGACCAGGCCGAAGTATAGCTGTTTTGAAACGGGTCTCCGAAAAGAGCTGTATTATATCCGAGAATGAGCAGCCCGGGCGGCAGACAGCCGAGGGCAAAGCGAAGCACGTTATGCAGTGCCTCCCGTTGGTTCTGCGATCCGAACCAGGCCAGCAGTGCAAAGGCGGGAGCGGCAAAGAGAATTGAATAGCGGATCTGGGCGGCGATCATGAAGCATATCCCGGCCAGCACGAATTGCTTTCGCAGCGCCGCAAAAATCAAGGCGCCAACGAAGAAGAAATTTCCTTCGCTATGCATGAGCAGCCAGACGCTGCCCACCCGTGCGCTATGGAAAGTCGAGGTGCCGAGCACGTAGAGCACGGGCGCGACCAGTCGCAGGGGACGCAACGTCGGGATGCCGGCAAAGAGTCGATAGAATAGAACGGCGGTCAGGAAAATGAGTGCCGAATTGAAGACGGTCTGGCCGAGGCCGTTGCCTCCCAGCGCAGCAAAGGGAACCATCACGAGTGTCGCCATCGGCGGATAACTGAGATACTTGCGCCCCTCGAACGTGAAGGTCTCCATCCAGCGAATCCTGTCGGGAAGGTCGAAATTCCCCTCGAGGATTCGATCGGCCACCACCATGGGGCCGTTATAGGGGTTGGTCCGGGCCGGTGGCGTGACCGTGATCAGGATCGCGGCCAGAAGGGCGAAGACTACAGCGGCGTGCAGGCGTTCGTCCTGCAGCCACTTCATGCATCGCATCCGTGGCCTGCGCGCATCAGCCTTTGACCCGGGAGATGAAACGCGATTCGCGAGTATCGACTTGTACCAATTCGCCGTTCTCCAGGTAGGCGGGTACCTGGATTTCGACACCCGTCTCGAGGGTCGCTGGTTTGGTCTGCGCTTGCGCGGTCGCACCCTTGATGGACGGCGCTGTCTCGGTGACCAGAAGGTTGACGGTATTGGGCAGGTCGACGCCGAGGACCTCGTCTCCCATCACCATGGAGCGAATGCCCTCGAGCCCTTCCTTGAGGAACCCGGCGGCATCGCCGAGAGCTTCTGTGGTGAGAGCAAATTGCTCGTAGCTGGCGGTGTCCATGAAATGGAACTCGCCTGCATCGGAGTAGAGGAATTGCACCGCCTTGAACTCGAGATTGGCCTCGGCGACCTTGTCGCCTCCACGGAAGGATTTCTCCAGCACCTGACCGGTCCGGAGGTTGCGTACCTTGATCTTGGAGATGGAAGACGCACCTCTTGCCGAGGGGCTTTGCACCGCTACGTCCGTAATCGAGTAGGGGTCGCCATCAATCATGATGCGGACACCGCGCTTGAAATCACCTGTGGAAATCATGCTCTTGATCTAACGATGCGGGCATCGAATTGCATCGTCAGGATTCGTTTCTGCAAAAACTCCTGCTTGCGATAGAATCTCTTCCGGATGGCTCGGGTCGATCATAAATCTGTGGTGGTGGTCTTCGCCCGGGAACCTGTTCCCGGAGGCGTCAAAACCAGACTCGCCGCCAGTGTCGGTGACGCGGCTGCGCTGGCCTTCTACCGCGCATTCCTCGAAGATTTACTCGCTGAGCTGCAGAGAGGTACCTGGAGTCTGCGGGTTGCGGTGGCGGGGGATCCCGAACGATTTGCCGCGACCTTCGGGCTTGATCCGGCGATTTGTCTGTCGCAGGGCGAGGGGGATCTGGGTGCCCGCATGGAGACTGCATTCCGCAGCCTGCTGGGCGCCGGTTCGTGGGATCGTTGCTTGCTCGTGGGGTCCGATATGCCCCAGCTGGCCGTCAAGGATCTGGCGCTCGCCGATGCGGCGCTTGCGATGGGGGAGGCGGATGTCGTTCTCGGTCCCGCATTGGATGGCGGATATTATCTGGTCGGGATGGCACGGCCGCATCCGATCTTCTCCGGGGTTTCGTGGAGCACCGCGGGGGTTCTTCGGGAGACCCGGGAGCTGGCACGGCAACTGGGCCTCCGGACAAAGCTGCTTGCCGAGGCCTTCGACGTGGACACCGCGGAAGACCTTCAGCGACTCGGCTCCTGGCTGAAGGATGCCCATCCGGGGGCTTTGCCCCGAACACGGGTGGTTTGGCGCGACTTTTCCCGCCCGTGACGGTTTTTCAGTCCCTTTTGACCGAGGCTGGCTTGCGTCCTTGGCGAGATTCCCGTTCCACAGGGGAGTGATTGCAAAATCTTCGATCCATGACTTCGAGCTGGCGGGACTCCGGGTCTTGCTCGAAACCACCGAAAGTCCTCTGGTGGCCGTCTGCCTGAGCATCGGTGCCGGAGCGCGCTTTGATGGCGACAAGCCGGGGCTGGCTCATATGAGCGAACATATGCTCTTTCAGGGAACGGAGAAATTCGACCAGTTGGCACTGAATCGGCGTGCCGCGGAAGTCGGAGGCGGTCATAACGCCTTTACCGGCTACGACACCATCGCGATCAGTATGGAATCGTTTCCGGAGTCGCTTGGCCAGGCTCTCGAAATTCTGTTCGAGCAATTTTATGGCAGCGAGGTGGACCCCGGTCGTTTCCGCAAGGAGAGGCATATCGTTCTCGACGAGATTCGGGGCGTGCGGGAAGATCCTTTCGAGAGTCTTGGCGAGCGCGCTTGGCGCGAATTCTTCGCCGATCCGATCGGACACCCGATCGCCGGGACAGCCGGCTCCGTGCGCGGTTTGGCGGCCGCCGATGTGCGAGATTTCTATCG
>DLYX01000118.1 GCA_003447545.1 Deltaproteobacteria bacterium
GCCGATAATAATCCTCCGATGGCTCTCGTAAGCTTGCGGTCGAACTTCCGGATCACGCCTTGGTCGAATCGGTCCTGATCCCCGATCGGACACGATTGACCTTATGCGTATCCTCGCAAGTTGGTTGTGCGATGGGGTGTACCTTCTGTGCGACGGCTCGGCTGAAGCTGAAGCGCCAGCTGACCACGGCAGAGATTGTCGGCCAGGTGCAGCTCGCGCGCGGAGAACTCGAAACAATGTCGCCGTCACCCGAGGCGCTGACCAACGTGGTTTTCATGGGGATGGGTGAGCCCCTGCATAACTCCGGCCAGCTTCTCCCGGCTCTCGATATCCTTACATCACAGTGGGGGCTGGGGATGTCGCATCGTCGAATCACGGTCTCCACGGTGGGTTTGGTGCCCGAAATGCGACAGCTGCTGACCCGGACCAAGGTCAACCTCGCGGTCTCTCTCGGGGCGACAACCGAGGAGAAACGTCGCGAATTGATGCCCATCACGCGAAAACATTCTCTGCAGGAACTCCTGGACACTTGTCGCGAGCTACCGGTCCCGCGGCGCAAGCGGATCACGTTCGAGTACACCTTGCTGGAAGGCGAAAACGACTCTCCCGAAGATGCCAGACGCTTGGTTTCCCTGCTCCACGGGATTCGCTCGAAGGTGAACCTTATTTTCTGGAATCCCTTTGATGATGCGGGTTTTCGGCCAGTTTCCCGGGAGAAGACCCACCAATTTCAGAGAATTTTACTCGAACAGGGGTTGGTGGCGACCGTTCGCGAGTCTCGGGGGCCGGATATCGATGCGGCCTGCGGTCAATTGGCCAGCCAGGCCTGACCCGACGGGTATGGGTCTGGGGGCGATCAAACTTGGTGCATTGCTCCGCATCGGAGCCTATGCGACATCTTCCCGCGATGGGTAATCAACAGGAAGCAGATCTCGGAGTCATCGGTGGTAGTGGTTTGTACGATCTGGATGTCCTCCAGAACGTGCAGACGGTCCGTCTTGAGACACCTTTCGGGGACCCCTCGGACGAGTTCTTGCTCGGCACTCTTGGCGGCGCTCGGGTGGCTTTTTTGCCCCGACACGGAAAGGGGCATCGAATCTCGCCCAGCGAGTTGAATTTCCGCGCCAACATTCATGCGATGAAACAGCTTGGGGTCAAGCGATTGCTTTCGGTCGGTGCCGTCGGCAGCCTGCGGGAGGAGATTCCGCCCGGAGACCTGGTGGTCCCGGATCAGTTTCTCGACCGGACCTTCCACCGCGAAGCGACCTTCTTCGATCGAGGGGTCGTGGCCCACGTTCAATTTGGAGATCCGGTTTGTGCGACGTTGGCCTCGGCTCTCGTCGCTGCGGCACAGACAACGGATGCCAAGGTTCACGAAGGCGGGATCTATATCTGCATGGAGGGGCCGCAATTTTCGACCCGCGCGGAGTCCAATCTCTACCGGTCCTGGGGCGCATCGATTATCGGCATGACGAACTTGCAGGAGGCCAAACTCGCCCGTGAGGCCGAGATGTGTTTTTCCACGCTCGCTTTGAGCACCGACTACGATTGCTGGCATGAAGAAGAAGAGGATGTCGATGTGGCAGCAATCGTCGCCGTGATTCAGGCCAACGCTGCGCGCGCGGCCCAGACCATTGCCGATCTTGCGGGGCGATTGCCCTCGGGCAGCTGCGCATGTCATTCCTCTCTCGCAGGAGCGATTCTGACCGACCCAGCCACGGTTTCGCCTGAGGCTCGCGAGCGTCTCGCGCTGATTGCCGGAGCTTACCTGGAGAAGGAGTGACTCCGAACTCTTCCCACGAGCTAGAGACTTTCCTGATTGCCGAATTCGGGGTTTTGCCATGAGGTCCAGTCGACCACGCCGCATCGGAATCGACGCGCGGCGAATGCCCTCTGCCGGGTTGGGCCGTTATCTGCGTGAGCATCTTGCTCGCTTGCCGAGCGAGGCCCCTGATTTCAGTTTCGTGGCCTTTGCTCATCCGCGTGACCAGTCAGCGTTGCTCAGTCTTTCCCGCAATCTCGAGATTCGAGAGGTGCGGGGCGCTCCATCAACGCCCTGGGGACAGGCCTTTTTATGGCAGTCTGTTCGCGCCGCGGGGCTGGATCTATTCCATGCGCCCAACCTGCAGCTCCCTTTCGGGTTGCCGTGCCGAACGGCGGTCACGGTCCACGATGTTCTGCCGGTCCGATTTCCTGCATCGGACTTCGAGGGATGGCTTTTTCAAAAGAAGATCGAGTCCATCGGAAAACGGGCAGACCTGATCGTGACCGTCTCGGAAGCCGTTGCGCAGGAGTTGGCCACGCGTCTGCACCGGCCTGTCGAGTCCATTCGAGTTGTCCCCAACGGGGTCGCAGATGCCTTTGCTGCTCCGGGGTCGGCGGATCGTTCCGAGATCGATGTCCTGATCGGGAGATTGGGCCTCCAGGTTCCTTACGGACTCAATATTACCAACGGCTCGGCGGCAAAGGGTGTCGATCAACTTCTGTCGGCGATGCGACGGATCCGAGGGCTGCAGATGGTGATGCTCGGGGAGGGATCGGACCATCCTCGTGTGCGAGAAATGGTCGCGGCCGCCGGCTTGGGACCAGAGCGAGTCAAGCTCCTT
>DLYX01000268.1:0-3248 GCA_003447545.1 Deltaproteobacteria bacterium
AATGGTTCATCAACTCCGCGACGTACCCTCGATCGTCGGCTGGGTGCCCTTCAACGAGGGATGGGGCCAATTCAACTCGGCCGATGCCGTCGAGCGGATTCGGGCAATCGACAGCAGTCGCCCGGTCGACGCGGCCTCGGGCTGGTTCGATCAGGGAGCGGGCGATTTCGTGAGCGCCCACCATTACCCTTCCCCGCGAATGCCGTCTGTGGAAGACGCGCGGGCACAAGGCTGTTCGGAATATGGCGGCCTCGGATCCATCGAACCCGGGCACACCTGGGAAGAAAAGCGAAAGTTCGTCTACCGGATGATGGACTCACCGGAGGCATTGACCGCCGAGTATTTGCGTTTGTTGGGCAAGCTCCGACCTTTGATCGAAAAGGGTCTTTGCCAGGCGGTCTACACCCAGATCACGGATGTCGAGATCGAAATGAACGGCCTTCTGACCTACGATCGAGACGTCGAAAAACTGGATTTCGAGAAGATCACCCAAGCCCATGAGGAACTTCTTGCATTCGCCCGACAGCATACCTCCGGCATCGGAACGCCTGACTAGAAACGTTCGGCAATCCAGGCAGCCACCTGCTCCATCGCCGCGACTCGATGACCTTCAAGGTAGTGGGGCGCCCCCTCCAACTCGATATAGGTCGTGTCCGCCGCGCCGGCTGCATCACGAATCGCACGCGCCTGTGAAAGCCGAATCTCCGTATCCGCGGTCGGATGCAAAATCAGGGTCGGGCACGAAACTCGAGGCATCGTATCCGCCAGGCGTGCAGGTGAAGAAATACTCGACCAAGTCGACAGCCAGCCGCGCGGCGTCATGACACGCCCCAATCCAAAACTGGAATAGTTCGATTCGAAAGGATCGGGGAAAGCAAAAAGAGAGCCCATCGGACGATCATCAGGCTCGAGCGAAAGATCGAGGTAAGCCGGGTTGGCCAAAGTTCGATACGTCACCATATACGGGGTGTAGAGACCTCGGCGCCGACCGTCTCGCCAATCGTCGCTTCCCACAGAAGCCCCGCGTGCATCCGCGCGGCCCTGCTTCCCGATGGCCAAAGCCTCGCGTGCTCGCGAGTCGATCCGCTCGATCCGAGACCGCTGTGCCTGACGGTAGCGTGCCACCCACGCGGGATCATAGCGGCAGGGTTCAGGCCAGGGGCGCCAACCATTCTTCGGGTCGTACATATCCAGGTCCGCATTTACGCTCAGAGCATCCGCCTCATCGACTACCGAAGGATCGATCACCTGCTCCATGAAAACACCTTCGCCAGGGTGTGCGGCACAACCGATCCACGCGTCACCGCATTTCGTCTCGGCCTGCGCCAGGGCCATCAAGGATCCGCCGCCCGAATTCCCGAAGAGAATCACCTGATCCGCACCACGCGAACGCATTTCCTCTACTGCAGCAACGACATCCAGAACACAGTTTTCATGAAGGCAATCCGCGTCGTTATTCAGGTACCTCGTGGCGAAGCCGAACACCGCATAGCCGGCCGCAGCCAGAAGCGGGCATGCATAATGATGGGAAAAATCACCACGAGGGTGCGATAATACCACTGCGGTCTTCCAAGCTTCACCGGTCGGTGGCGTCCACAGAACGCCCCGCACCAGAGCTCCATCGGCCGTCCGAATCCGTATATCTTCACGCCGCGGCGCGACGGCCGGCGCATCGACGTCCTGCGGCCAAAAGCTCATTCCAATCGGTCGTTCATCCCATACGAGTTCCATGCAGGGATCCAATCACGACCCGATGGTCGACTGCCAACCCTTTTCGGCCCCGGAACGATCCGGCTAAGCGGGTTGAAGCGGAAGGAGTTCCAGACCAAGAGCCTGCCGATAGGTATTATGGTAATGATGGAGTGCCGGTTCGTTCCTCCCGAAGAGAACATATTCCTGTGTTCCAGCCGAAGCTCCACGCTGCGCCGAGGCCGCCGCCACATAGTCTTCGTCGCGAATCACTTGGCCGAAAATCCGAGGGAATTCGCGCGCGAATTCCGGATCCTGCACCGCCGCTTCGGGCCACATATAAAAGGTCACCTGCGAAAACGATTCGGTCGGCTTCCCGGGCACTGGATAAACGCGGACCAAAGTCACTCCCGCACTCCCGACATTCACCTGAATATTCGGAAAGAGGTAGTAGACAGGAAAGCCGCCCTGACTGATATGCCACTCGCTCTCGGGTGTATGCCGCATCTCGTGAATCGACTTCACGCAAAGGGTCATACGATGGTTCCGACCAAAAGTATCATAAGCCTGAACATCACCCTGAAACACTTGAGCGAGAGAGTTCCGGTGCAGGACCTTGAAATGATAGGTCTCCCCGAAAGTGTCAATCGCAAACTTCCAGTTCATCGGCGTCGGATAGAAATCCGCCTCGATTCGCTCCAGTTTCGAGAAGTCCCAACTGGCAAACTCGTCGGCCAGACCGCCCAGGAGATCATCGACGTCCAATGAAGCATCGGGGTCGGGGTGGACCCAGAGGAAGCCGTATTTCTCGGCAGCCGGCAACTCCACCAGACCCAGACAGCTTCGGTCCACTTTTCCGAACTGCTCCGGCTTGGGCAAGCCCACAAGCGAGCCCTGCGTATCGTAGCTCCAACCGTGAAAAGGGCAGACGAAGTTACGTTTCGTGCCACGACTGGCCGACTCCACCAGAGTGCCACGGTGTCGACAGACGTTCACAAAAGCGCGAAAAGTCCCATCGCGGTCTCGCGTTGCCAACAAGGGGACGCCGAAATCCTCCATCGTGAGAAAGCTGCCTACCTCGGGCAAATCAGGCGACATCCCGATCACCTGTGGATGCGAACGAAAAAACTCCTGCCATTCGCGGGAAGCAAGTTCCTCACAGGTGTAGGCACTACTCGGATTGTAGCGGATCCCTCCCGCATCGACGTTTGTACCCGCGTCGATATGCCCAAGCAGTTCTTTCAGAACTCGAATCTGCTCTGCCCGTTGCATGCTTCCGCCTCAGCGCACCGATCGAGACCAAACGGCCCTTCAGCCGTCCAGACGCTCGATGATCGTACCCGTCCCCAGGCCACCGCCGCAGCACATCGAGATCAGGCCGTAGCGTCCGTCCGTCCTCTCCAACTCGTGCAGGGCCGTCGTCACCAGTCGGGACCCCGTGCACCCTGTCGGATGACCGATGGCGATAGCTCCCCCCTTGGGGTTTACACGATCGGTATCCGGCTGAAATTCTTTTTCCCAAGCCATGACAACCGCCGCAAAGGCTTCGTTGATCTCGA
>DLYX01000268.1:3584-3896 GCA_003447545.1 Deltaproteobacteria bacterium
CAATCGACAAGCCCGTCTGTTCCAGAACCTTACGTGTTGCGGGGATTGGTCCCTCCAGCATCACTTCGGGGTCACAGCCAACCAAAGTGGTTGCCTTGATCCGGGCGCGAGGCTTGAGGCCCAATGCCTTTGCTTTCTCGGGGGACATCAACAAAACCGCGGCCGCGCCATCCGAGACCTGCGATGCGGACCCGGCGGTATGAATGCCACCCTCCTGAACAGCCTTGAGGCCGGCGAGCTTTTCCATCGACGTCTCGCGCAGGCCGCCGTCTCGCGTCACCTCTTCCATTTCACCGGTAGGCTTTCCCGCCT
>DLYX01000268.1:4220-4767 GCA_003447545.1 Deltaproteobacteria bacterium
ATCGAGAACCGGGGACTGCAAGGTCACCACTTCCTTGTCAAAGTGTCCGGCTTTCCATGCCGCAATTGCGCGTTCCTGGCTGCGCAGACCGAACCGATCTGCATCCTCGCGGGTCAGTCCGTAATTTTTTGCAATCTGCTCGGCCCCCTGAAACTGCGAGGTGGGCTTGTAGTGCGCCATATACTGAGCGGTCATCGGGAAACCACCCTTCATATTTTCGCCAAGGGGGATTCGCGTCATGGTCTCTACCCCGCAGGCGAGAACAACATCCTCGATACCGGCACCGACGAGTCCGGCCGCAACCGAGATCGCTTGTTGGGACGATCCACATTGGCTGTCGACTGTCGTCGAGGCGACCTCGAGGGGTAATCCTGCAGCCAACCAGGCAACGCGCGCGATATTGAAACTTTGCTCGCCGACCTGCGAAACACAACCGCCAACGACCTGCCCGACCTCGGACGGATCGATACCGGCTCGCTCGATGCATGCTTTTTGAACGGCCCCGAGGAGGTCCGCTGCCTGAAGGCCCGCCAAGGCTCCCTTGCGC
>DLYX01000284.1:0-1584 GCA_003447545.1 Deltaproteobacteria bacterium
CCGCGACTTCACTGGGCGCCTCGATCACCTGTCCTCCCACGCTGCTGACACATTGCTCGTAGGCACGGTCGGCGGTGTTCCAAGTCGAATCCTCACACTTGCAGGACATTTCGTTGCACATTTCGGCGCCATTCCAGCTGGCTTCAACCGCGCACCCGCTCGTCGCGACGCAGCAGTCGTATTCATCCAGCATATCGCGGAAGCTTCGCGCCTCGTCCTGCGCGTCGTTGCAGAGATCGCCGAGGATGTAGCGTGATGCCAGGATATCGGCGCCGCTTCCATCCGAGGCACCGCCGGTGTTGGCCGAGCATCCAGGATCCTCCTGGTAGACATCGTCGCCGCCGGGTTCCGCCGAACCGCCGACACTCACGATGGCTTCATCCAGACTGTCGATGCAGGCTTCGTGTTCTTCCGGGTCCCCAATCGAATCGCTGCAGCACTTTTTCTCTGATTTTTTCGTCCAGCGGCCCATCTTTGCATCGCATGCGGCGAGATTCGGCTCGACGCCACGCTTGGCCGCCTTGGCCTCTGCTTTGAGGGTACAAGATGAATACTTCGCCGCGACGTCGAAGATGGATGCGGAGCAGTCTCCCGGTGCGGAAAAATCAAAACTGATAATATGAGGCGTTGCTTGCCCCGGTGTCGCATACGCCAGTGCGGCGAAGGCCAGAGCGGCCGCAGCGAGGGTTCGTTTGAAGTTCAGGATCTTTGTCAGTTGGATCGTTTTCATGGGTCTTTCCTCCTTGGCCGCTTGCGGCGACTCATTTCGTGGGAGCGACGGGATGTCGTCCCTGCCCCTTGGGCGTGACACTTGCCGTCACGGAGGGTGACACGGGAGAAATTTGTTCCGCCTTGGGCGAAAGATCCTAAGTGTCTAATTTAAAGGGATCTTATGGGGGGTGGCTTGGGCGATGGCTCAGCTGTGACACGCCTTTTGCCGGCCCAGCCCCGCGTGATTGGACGAAAAAGGCCGGCAGTGGCCTGCGTTCGGGCTGAGATGGTCCCCGTGGGGCATCGCGGGTGGCGCTTCGTCTCGGGGTTCGTCTCTATGCCGTGCAGAAAAAGTCGCGACCCTCGACTCGTCCGACTGCGGCCAGTTCGGCGCGGACCTTTTGGCGTGGGCCCGCGCCGGCCACCGAGACCAGAATCGGTTCGCCGGGGAGGCCGGGGAGGGATGTTACCGGGACGACCGGGGCGCCGTGGATGATCTTTCCCAGACGTCGCGGGTGGACGTCGACGATATGCGAGGGCTGTCGGTCATACGCCAGCAAGGCACGCCGCAGCGCACGTCCGGTATGACCATAGCCGCACAGGATGTATCGAGACGAGTCCCGCAGGGGGCCGGAGGCGAGGAAGTGTGCCTTGGCGGCGACAAAGCTCTCGATGGTCAGAGTCTCGGCTCGGTGTGTCAGGCGGTCGGGGTGTTCGCGCCACAGGAGCAGTCGTTGTGGTAGGATATCGAGCTTTCGGTCGGCTTCGGCCAGTCGCAGGATCAGATCGTAGTCCTCGCTCCAGCGGGTCTCGCGATAGGGAAATTCGGTGAGGACGGATCGGCGAATCATCCAGCTCGGGGGGGGTAGCGGA
>DLYX01000284.1:1876-4794 GCA_003447545.1 Deltaproteobacteria bacterium
CGAATCATCCAGCTCGGGTGGGGTAGCGGAGATTCGATGAATCGTTCGCGTCGAATTTCTGCGGGCGTGCGGATGGATTGCAGCCAGTCCTGATAGGCATGCAGACCATGACCCATCCGCGCGCGGGGAAAGATGCGCGTATGGGCTCCGAGCAGCGCGAGGTCCGGATCGCGGGCGAAGGCGGCATATTGTTTCTCCAATCGATCCCGTCGCATCAGGTCGTCGGCGTCCATGCGGGCAATCAGCGTCGCTCGGCAATCGGCGAGTCCGGTGTTCAGAGCGCTGACCAATCCCCGAGGCTCGGTGCTGATGAGACGAAAGCGAGCGTCCCGGTTGGTCACGCGCGCGGCGACCGCGGATGTGGCATCGACCGAGCCATCATCGACAATGAGGCATTCGAAATCCCTCAGAGTCTGGCGACGCACACTCTCCAACGTGGCGTCGAGGGTGGCGGCGGCGTCCCGTGCGGGGATCAACACCGAGATCGAGGGTTGTGTTGCGGGTTTTTGGTCCAAAAAAGCTGCTCCCGGGGGCTTTCGGGCCGCCAGAACGGTCATTTCTCATGGGGATGCGGAAGGCAACCTTGGGCCGCAAAAGAATGCCTGACGGGCCATGCTTGCCAAGCGGTTGCCTCGATGGGACTCTTGCAAACGAAGGAGAACCTCATGAGCACGCAAGAAGACGCAGATCTTATCGAAGCCGTTCGGAATTTCGTCGAAAAGGAAGTGAAGCCGGTCGCCAACCGGCTGGAGCGCGCGAATGAGTATCCGCAGGACCTCGTGGACCAGATGAAGGAAATGGGTTTGTTCGGCGCCACCATTCCGCAGGAATACGGCGGCCTCGGTCTTGGTGTGGTGACCTATGCCAAGGTGGTCGAGGAGCTCTGTCGTGGTTGGATGTCGATCTCGGGCATCATCAACACCCATTTGATGGTGGCTTTCTCGATCAAGAATTTTGGCAGTGATGCACTCAAGCAACGCTTTCTGCCGGCGATGGCAACCGGCGAAAAACGCGCGGCCTTCGGCCTGACCGAAGCCCATGCCGGTAGCGACGCGCAGAATATCCGCACCCGCGCGGTCCGCGACGGCGATGATTATGTCGTCAACGGCGACAAGATGTGGTCGACCAATGCGCGCACCGGCACGCTTTTCGGTCTGGTGGTCAAGACCGACCCGGATGCCGAACCACGCCACCGGGGCATCAGCTATCTGATTGCGGAAAAAGTCGGCGAGGGCTGCACGGTCAGCAAGGATATTCCGAAGCTCGGCTACAAGGGGGTCGAATCCTCGGAAGTGGCCTTCGAGGATTTTCGTGTCCCGGTCGAGAACCTCGTCGGGGAAGAAGGCATGGGCTTTAAATACATCATGGCCGGGCTCGAGGTTGGCCGGGTGAATATCGCCGCCCGTGGGGTCGGGGTGGCGCAGGCCGCGTTCGAAGACGCGATTCGCTACGCGCAGGAACGCGAACCCTTCGGCGAGCCGATCTGCAACCATCAGGCAATCCAGCTCAAGCTGGCCGATATGGCCACCAAGATCGAGGCCGGTCGTCTGCTTGTGCAAAGTGCCGCCGAGAAAAAAGAACGCGGCGAGCGCACCGATGTCGAAGCCGGCATGGCCAAGCTCTTCTGCTCCGAGATGTGCCAGGAAGTCGCGCTCGAAGCGATGCGCATCCACGGCGGCTATGGCTACAGCCAGGAATTCAACGTCGAGCGCTACTACCGCGACGCCCCGCTCATGATCATCGGCGAGGGCACCAACGAGATCCAGCGATTGGTTGTCGCCAAGGGCCTGCTGGCGCGATACAAGCGCTAGTCCGGATCTACCGATTCCAGCTGCCGAAGAGTACTTCGGTGGTTGTGGAGAATAAGCAACATCGGAAGAATCGGGGCAGTCAAAAGCAACCACGTAGGCCTGTATTTTCCCATCGTGATGAATTCGTAGAGCGAGCCGGGGAAGGATTCCGGACGATCCAGATAGGCGTGCCCGATCCAGACAGCCAACGGCACATAGCTGAGCACGCCGATCAGAAACACGTTTCGCATCGAACGATGGACGCAGACTGCCGCAATCAAGGCGGGTGAGTAGAAGATTGCAAATTCCTTGAAGAAATAGACTGTAGGTTCGGGGTAGGCCCAGTAGAGCAGGGCCAAAGGCGGGAGCATCAGGATCGGCAAGGCGAGCTTTGCTGCGAGACCGGGGGGTTTGAGCGGTGTTGATGTCATCTCCGACATCGCAGAATGGTTGCTTGGCCCATGGCCGGAGTCAAGAAATTAGTCTTGCGAAGCCAATCGGGATCGGCGCGGATTAGGCGGGGATGGCGCACTGTGGTTGCGGGCGGAATTCTTCCCGGGCGTTTGTGTCCTGCAGCGCCGGGCGGTAATTGCGGGGCATGGAACATGCCGAAGATTCGCTGGTCGAAGATGCCAAGCAGGTGGTGCGCGGGGTTTGCATGGGCGGGGCCGATATTGTGCCCGGCGTCTCGGGTGGCACGGTGGCGCTGATCCTCGGCATCTATGAGCGTCTGGTTACAGCGATTAGTCACGTTGACCTGACGCTTCTGGCTGCGGTGCGCGAGCGACGCATTGCGGATGCCGCACGCCACATCGATCTGCGGTTTCTGATCGCCCTGGTAGCCGGAATCGGCATTGGTGTCCTGAGTCTGGCCGGGTTGATGCACCATTTGCTCGAGCATGAGATGCCGAGCACCTTCGGCGCCTTCTTCGGCTTGATCCTCGCTTCGACGCTGGTGGTGGCGCGTATGATCGAGGACTGGAACCCGACGACTGTCATTGCCGCGATCGCCGGTGCGATCTTTGCGTTCTGGTTGACGGGTCAGGTGCCGGTCGTCGCCAGCCCGAGCGTGCTCTACATCTTTTTCAGCGGGATGATCGCGATCTGCGCGATGATCCTGCCGGGCAT
>DLYX01000172.1 GCA_003447545.1 Deltaproteobacteria bacterium
ATGCAACGCTCAACGTGGACATCGATGGCGCTGGTCGCGTCATCGAGAATCAGGATTTTTGGATTCGCGAGGAGAGATCGCGCGATGGAGATTCGCTGTCGCTGTCCGCCAGACAGGTCGTAGCCCCGCTCGCCGATCACCGTATCGAAACCATCGGGCAGATTTTCTATGAACTCGAATGCCCCCGCAGCACGCGCAGCTTCGCGAACCTCCGCTCGCGTGGCTGAGGGTCGAGCGTAGGCAATATTTTCATGGATCGCAGCGGTGAAAAGAAATGGATCTTCCGCAACGACGCCTACCTGTGCGCGCAGGCTGTTCAGGGTGAAATCCCGGATGTCTTCGCCATCGACCAGGACAGCACCATCATTGACTTCATAGAACCGAGCCAGAAGTCGCCCTATGGTCGATTTTCCACAGCCTGTCCGTCCGACAATCGCTATCGATTCTCCGGCCGGAATTTCCAGAGAGAAATTTTCAAGGACTTGAGGTCCGTCTCCGTAGCGGAAGAAAACATTTCTGAACTCGAGAGCGCCGGAGGGTTGGTGCAGGTCGGTCGCATGCATCCGGTCCACAACCTCGGGATCCTCGTCGAGGACTTCATAGATCCGCAGGGCAGAGGCAGCAGCACGTTGGAGCATCATCAGGAAAAATCCGAACATCCGAAATGGCGCCTGAAGCATTACGACATAGGTCGTGAAGGCAACGATCGCACCGATCGTGAGGTGCCCTTCGAGCGTCAGCCAGCCACCGACGAGCAGCACCATGGCCGTCCCGATTCTGGGCATGGCTTCCATGGCTGGCGCGTTGGCGGCCTGAACCTCGGCCTGTCGCACATTGATCCATTGGAGCTGACGCGCGATCTGATCAAATTGCTCGATTTGAGAACGCTCGCCGGCAAATGCCTTTACGACCCGGACGCCGGATAAATTCTCCTCAACGGTAGTGGCCAGATCGGCCTGTCGCGCCTGCACAATCCAGGAGATCGGGAAGGTGAGGCGGCCGAGCCGCGCGCCGAGGATCGCGACAAAGGGAAGGGGAAGAATCGTGACGATCGTCAGCGGAATGCTGATGGTCAGCATGAGTCCGATAGCCGCAGCGAAGGAAAGCAGGGTGAGCGACATAAGAGGTCCGAAAGTCAGAAAGAGTTGTAGCGTGCGGATATCGGAGTTGGCGCGTGAGATGAGTTGCCCGGATTGTACGCGGTCATAGAAGGAAAAAGAAAGGCGGGAGAAATGCTCGAAAAGCATCACGCGCAGGTCGTTCTCGATCGCGTAGGCTACCCGAAACAGGAAGGATCGACTGATATACCCACCGACACCGCGCAGAAGTCCCAGCCCTGCAATCAGAAAAATGAATCCCGATAGCGGCTCAGTGCGCTGGTCGAGGGCTTGATCGATGGCAGCCATCATGATGCGGGGCACGGCAACTCCGCAGAGCAGGCTGACAACGGAGGCCCCAAGCGCGATTGCAAAGATACCGCGGTGGCCTGCGACCACCGGCCAGAGTCGTCGAATCCAGCCCAGATCGCGGTCCGGATGAATGGTGCCGCGAGGGGCGGCGAAGCGAGCATGCGCTTCGGCTGCTGCCGAAGGTTCTGGCTCTGGAGCAGACCCCGAGGCGGTGGGATCGGAACTGGTGGTGTTGACCGGCACTGTGGGGGTCATCAGTAACCGCCTGTGCGCTGCATGCAATCAGCGCGATGTCGGAAGGTGAATTTGTGGGTGCACCCGGTTCGATACGTGCTTGTACGGGCGTCGAGCCGGGAGCGGATGCCCGGTGGCGTTCGCTATCGCCCGAGCAGGCTGCGCTGCGAGAACCGGCGACGTAAAATTCGGGTCGGGCTGCAGGACTTTTTTTGCGCAAAGGATTCGCTCGAGACCCGAACGGCTTCGACGCGGCCTTCCAGCGGTAGGTCTATCCTGTCGGGGCCCGGGATCTGTCGGCCGGAAGTGCCCATTCCGGTGGAGATTAATAGCCATCCACCGGCCGATGACAGGTTTGTTGGCGTATCGAGTTGTCGGGCGATCTCCTCGACGGTTCCGGCAGTGCGATCGATTTGCAGAAGGCGACCGGAAAAACGACGGAATCCGCCATGCGTTGTTGTGTCAGCCATTTCGCGGCGATTGCGGACGGGGCCGACAAAGCTGTCGCAGAGTTCGAGGATCCAGAGCGTATTCCCATCGGCTGAAAGCTCGAGATCGGTCGGGGCGGTCAGGCCGGTAACCAGATCGCGTGTGGTGCCTGTCTGCGGATCGACGCTCACAACCTTTCCGGCTCCGTGAATGATTTCGGTGCCGTCCCCGCCGGCTTCACCGAGTGGCGAACCGGAGAAAAGGCTCACGAGAAGTTCGTCGGTCCGGGGGTCATGACGAAGGTAGCCCGGAACCGCTTCCTGCCCCCCCTCGAGTGCAGGAAAGGAGGTGATAGTGACCGGAGCGCCGCTTTCGGAAAGCCTCAACAGTTCATTGGCGGAGCTCGATACCGCAAACCATCGTTTTTCTCCGGGATGCCAGACGATATCATTCAGATTTCCTGCCACGTCGCCTACCGTGCGCACGCGACTGTCGTCGATGGTGAGAATTCGCGAGGGTCCTTCGTAATAGGCCGCGGTGGCGCGAATCTCATTTTCGCCAGCTTTGATCGCCGCCACCCCGAAAACTTCGTCCCGGCGAACCAGCGCGAGAAGATTTTGCGAATGCTGATTGGCCAGAAGGGTTGCCGGTGACCGGGGATGTCCACCGGCGTCGAGTTGGAAGCGGAGGATTCCCCCATCGGATCGCTCGGTCCCGGTGCCGGCGACCGCCACCAGAAGCGTTCCGTCGTTCGCGAGGAGTGTCCCCCGGGGGTTATGAAGTCGACGAAGTACATGGCTGCGCGCGGATAATTTTTGCGGGACTTCCGCCGGGATTTGTATCGCCTTGATGGGTGGAGGAGCGGACGACCACGGTGTCGCCAGCGCGCAACCTCCGAGAAAGGGAAGCGCCAGAACGAGAATCGCGGCTCGCCTGCTGGTTGTTGCCGATTCTTTCGCGTTTCTCCTACGCAGAAAGGCCGTCCAGCTCGCGGCGAGCAGCAGGCCCGCGCTTTCGCGGGCGCGTTCGGCGCCGAGATCGGCCATTCCGAAACTGGCGTAGGACGAAAGTGGGGCCCCCACAAGATCGCCAAGCAGGGGAATCGCGGGCAATAGGCATGTCAGAAGCCAGAAATTCAGCAGAATCGGAGAGATTCGGCCAAGTCCGAAGGCCAGAGATACGCCTGCGGTGCCGCTGTAGATCAGGACCCAGGGCAGGGAATCCGGATCATTGATTTGCACCCCGGCAAACGCGAGAAACACCAAACTAGCGACGATCTCCAACCAGCGCATGGGTACGAAAGTTACCGTATCTTCGGCCAAAAGCGACCATGCCAGAGCAAATACTCGACGTCGGCGCCTGTTCCGTTAAGAAGGCGCTATGGCTGAAAATCCGATCCTCCAGGAACTCGATGAAGAGGGCGTCCTTCTCGTCACGATGAATCGCCCCGACAAGAAGAATGCCTTCAATGACCCGCAATGGGACGGGATGCGCGACGCCTTGCGAGAGGCGCGCGAAAATCCGGCGGTCGCGGTCGTGGTCCTGACCGGCGCTGGTCGCGACTTTTCCTCCGGGCAGGACCTCTCGGCATTCAATCAGGCGTCGGAAGCACGCGACGATGGAAACCCGAACGGTTTTCAGGGATGTGTCGATGCGGTTTTTGCGTTCGACAAGCCGCTATTGGCTGCGGTCAAGGGCGTCGCCGTCGGTGGCGGGTGCACGCTCGCGGTGGCATGCGATATCGTCTACGTGGGCGAGAGTGTCCGGATGCGCCTGCCCTTTGCCAGCCTGGGCCTCGTTCCCGAGCTTGCGAGCAGCTACACGCTGCAATCGGCGATTGGACGGCAACGTGCCGCGGAATTATTTTTCACCGCCGAATGGATTCATGCTGATCGAGCCGTT
>DLYX01000077.1 GCA_003447545.1 Deltaproteobacteria bacterium
CCAAGCGTAGCGGGCATGAGCACGTGCAATCCTTCTCGCGCGGGAAGCCGACCAGTCGGCTCAAGAAGGGTCGCAAGATCCGGGGGACAGGGACCTCGATCGAATTCCATCCGGATCCCAAGATCTTCTCGAAGGTGAAGTTCAATCCCACGACGATTGCGGATCGCCTGGAGGCCAAGGCTTATCTGCATCAGGGCCTGACGGTCGTTTTTGAGGACAAGGCGAACAGCACCAAGCAGACCTACCATTATGAGGAAGGAATTCGCGCCTATCTCGAAAAACAACTCGAGGCAGGCAAGCGGAAGCGAATTCCGGCAGAGACTTTCCATGCGGCGAAGGAAAGCGAAGGCGTCCGAATGGAATGCGCTCTGGCCTGGACAGAGGACCCTAACGAAGAATTCGCATCGTTCGTGAACAGCATTCCGACCGGCGACGGCGGGACTCATGAAAACGGTCTGAAATCGGGCCTCGTCAAGGCGGTGCGCAACTATCTCGAGATTCATAGTCTGGTGCCTCGGGGTCTGGCGATCACGGCGGACGATGTCCGCGAGGGTGTCGTGGGGATCCTGTCCTGTTTCATGCCGGAGCCGCAGTTTCAGGGGCAGACGAAGGACCGACTCAACAACCCGGAGGTGGCTGCCGCGGTGGACTCCTTTATCAGGAGCGCTGTCGAGAACTGGCTCAATGGAAACCCTTCGTCGGCAGAGGCGATCTCCAACCGGGTGATCCTCGCAGCCCGTGCGCGGAATGCTTCTCGTGCAGCGGCCAAAGAAGTCGCGCGCAAAAGCGCTGTATCCCATCGACTCAATCTTCCCGGGAAGCTTGCGGATTGTTCTTCCACAGATCCGCGAAAGTCCGAACTCTTTTTGGTGGAAGGCGAGTCAGCGGGAGGGTCCGCCAAGCAGGCGCGGGATCGCAAGTTTCAGGCAATCCTGCCTCTGCGGGGCAAGGTCCTGAATACCGAGACCGCGAGTCGAGCAAAAGTGCTGGCGAATGCGGAGCTCGCAGACATCGTCAAGGCTATGGGCTGTGGCCTCGGCTCGGACTATGACGCCAATAAGCTGCGCTATCACAAACTCGTTTTGCTTATGGACGCGGATTCCGACGGGCACCATATTGCCACCTTGCTGCTCACCTTTTTTTACCGACATATGCCGCAGTTGATTGCGGATGGGCACCTCTTTCTGGCGGTTCCGCCGCTTTATCGTGTCGATATCGGGAAAGAGACGCACTGGGCGCAGGACGAAGAGGAGAAGGCTTCGATCGTGGCCAAGTCCAAGAGCCGCGCGATCCCGCAGGTCACCCGATTCAAGGGATTGGGGGAGATGAACCCCGACACGTTGAAGCTCACCACTCTGAATCCGGATTCGCGTGCGATGCTGCGCGTGACGATCGATGACGCCGGCACGACCAATACAATGATCAGCTCGCTGATGGGACGCGATGTCGCGCCGCGCTATGAGCTGATTATGGAACGAGCGGCGGCCGTCGCTGACGTGGATATTTGATCTATTGAGGGTGGCGCGCGGAAGCGTTAGCCATTCAGGATGATCGAGGAAGTTGAGGCAAAAGACGCGGCCGAGCGGATTGCGGCCACTCCCGGTGCAGTTCTTCTGGATGTGCGCGAGGATGAAGAGCTGCGTATCGTGGCGGTCGAGGGGGCAACGCATATCCCGATGGGTGATATTCCCGGCCGGATCGCCGAGTTGGATCCGGATACCGAGATTTATTGTCTTTGCCACCATGGGATGAGGAGCGCCCAAGTGGCCGGATTTCTCGTGCAGCAGGGTTTCGAGAAAGTCCGGAATGTCCGCGGCGGAATCGATGCGTGGGCAATCTTCGTCGACGAATCACTGCCGCGGTATTGAGGCCCATGCCCGTGGCGTTCGAGGCGGGTCAGGCTCATAGTCTGGCGATCGATGGACTGAAGCTGCACGCACGCTCTTATGGCGGCAACGTCGGCACGCCGGCCTTGATGTTTCTGCATGGCGGCATGGCGCATACCGCATTCTTCGACCCATTGGCGTCTTTCCTGACCTCCGTGACGCGTCCGTTCTCGATGGATCGGCGAGGCCACGGGGATAGCGATTGGACCGAGAAGGAGAACTACGGGTTTCGACGGGATGTCGAGGATCTCGAGGAGGCCTGCACCCAACTCGACCCGGGCCCCTGGATTCTCGTGGGCCATTCGCAAGGGGGGGTCTTGACGGTCCCGACCCTGCTCCGCGACAATCTGCCGATTGCCGGCGCCGTCCTCCTGGACATCCCCTACGACCCGATGGCTCCGGAGATGCGCAAGACCGGGGATCGATTGCGGCGGATTCCGCAAATTCGTTATCCCTCCGAGGCCACCGCCAAGCGCGGCTTCCAGCCATACCCCCTGCCCCATCGAGCTCCCGACAACGTCGTGAAATATCTCGCCGACCGAAGTTTTCGTCCGTCGGGGGATGGCGGTTTCTACTCGAAATTTCATTGGACGAGGATGCGCGCGCTCCGCGAACACGATGCGGGCTTGCTCGAGGATTTCCCTGAGCAGTTCCGTCGTATCTCTTGCCCGGTACTCGCTGTTCGCGGGGGGGATTCCACGATTCTCTCAGCCGAGGATCATGCGGAAATGGTCAGGCGGCTGCCCGAGGGGCGCGGCGTCACGCTTCCTGAAGCGACGCATAGCCTGCATCTGGAACAGCCTGAGGCTGTGGCCGCAGCGATCGCAGATTTTCTGACGGAGCTCCCCGAGTGCCGACCTGACGCCTAAGGCTTGGCGTCGGCGAAGTTGCCCGAAAGAAGCTGTGCGAGAGGGCGGGTTTGCGTCATTCGACCGAAGAGAATTCGCATCACGGCGGTGATCGGTGTGGCCAGTAACATGCCGACAACGCCCCAAAGAACGCCCCAAACCATCAGCGCCACGAGAATGGCGACGGGATGCAATTCCAGTGAATCACCCATCACCAAGGGTTCCACGACGTTTCCGATGCCGAAGTGAATCGTCCCGGGAATCAAGATCGCCGCGAGGCCTGTGCCGAGACCGATTTCCGGATTCAGCAAGAGGATCGGGAGCGGTAGAAGTGTTGAAATCACCGACCCGACTGTCGGGATGAAGTTCAGAAGGAAGGCAAAGAGCCCAAACACAAGCGCCAACTCTACCCCAAGCAGGTTCAGGCAGGCACCCACGAGCAGGCCGGTGATCGCAGACACGATCACCTTGGCGACGAGAAAACTCTTGACCTGTTGTTCCGCCTGCCCCCACACGCCGGCTCGAGCTTGCCGGCCGCTGAAGCCGATCAGAAGGAATATGGAAAAGACCGATACCAGCAAAGCCTGCGACAAGAGGTCGAGAATCGCCGTAGTCGTGCCAACCAACATGCCGCTGACGGTTTCGAGCGGAATCTTGGCGAGAGGTTTCCGAATTTCGGCTTCGGTAATGCCGAATCGCTCCAAAGGCAGCACCTTGGTGGCCCAGTCCAGAAGTTGATTCATGCCCTTCTGGTATTCGCCAGCGCTCGCCGCCAGTTGGGTGACGGCACTCGACACGATCGTGAAGCCGAGTACGCAAAGTCCCGCTGCCAGAACCAGCGTGATGAATACGGCCAAGGCTTTCGGGAGGCGCATCCATCGCATCATCAGATCCGTTATCGGGGCCAGCCCCAGTGCCAGAAATGCGGCGAGAACAAACGGAATTACGACAGATTGGAGCCAATACAGGGCCCCCCCCACGACGACGGCCGCGATCAGCAACTGGCATGTGGTCTGGATTTGCAGATCCGCGACGACGCTGGGGCTATCCTGCTTCATGTGGCTCCTTCCCACGGCAACAGGGTTACGTCAATCAGCCCTGCTCGAGAGTGTCCGAATCTCCTGTTGCCCGAACCGGCCACGGCGTAGCGAGAGGCCCGCAGAGCTGTGTCCCCGTTGCGCGGCGTTTCCCCAAGGCGGGTCATACGGACGGCCGCAGGTGCACGGAATTCATTGTCATAGCTTGCCTGGCGTCCCGAACGGCGAGAGCTTGTGACGGAATGCCGGATATGAGAAAGCGCAGTGATGGCAACGCAGAAGACGGTCTTGGTGGAGCGCGAGGGTCGGATCCTGACCATCACATTGAATCGACCGGAGAAGCTCAACGCCTATAACCAGGCGATGAAGGATGAGCTGCGAGCGGCGTGGATCGAGGTTCGTGACGATCCCGATATTTGGTGCACGATCATCACAGGCGCTGGCCGGGCGTTCTCCAGCGGCGCAGACGTGTCCTCGCTGGAGAAGAAAAAGTTCATCAAGCCGGATCGGTTTCGTGAACTGGCCATGATCGAAACGATTCGCGACCTGCCGACGCCGCGGCGGCTCGGAGTGATGAAGCCGGTAATCGCAGCGGTCAATGGCGTCTGTAACGGTAACCTCCTCGACCTGGTGACGGAGTCCGATATTCCGATCGCCTCCGATCGGGCCACTTTCATGGACTCTCATGTCTCGCTTGGATTTGTCTCGTCTCATGAGGTTGTTAATTTGGCACGTCGAATTCCGGTTGCCGCGGCAATGCGGATGGCACTGTTAGGCGCGAAGGAAAAGATGCCGGCTGATCGCGCTTTGCAGTTGGGGCTGATCACCGAGGTCGTGCCGCACGACGATCTGATGGCGCGTGCTCGAGAGTTGGCGGGTCTGGTTTGCGAGAACGCACCGCTCGCGGTCTGGGCAACCAAGATGGGGATCGTCCGCGGGCTGGGCTTGCCCGTGGAGCAAGCGGAAGAGATCGCTGCGGGGTATCTCGAGATCGGCGAGCAGACCGAGGACCACGCGGAAGGCCCGCGCGCCTTTGCGGAGAAACGTCCTCCTCGTTGGAAGGGTCGCTAGGCGCGGGCCCCGTCGTCGAGGATCACCCGCGGGCTCTGAAAGGATGCCGGCAGGACTTCGCCTATGATTTGGAAGTCAGTGCCTTCGATTGGATCCGCCTGGATCAGACCCACGGCTTTCTCCGGAGGGACCGCGGCGAGCAGTCCTCCGGAAGTCTGGGGGTCGAGTAGGAGTGCGATCCCTCCTGCGGCGTGGACCCCCTTCGCCTCGAGTTCGACCTCTTCGAGATAGGGCTGCAAGGCCTCGCTGCCGGTGGCAGACCAACCGACTGCGGCGAGTTCGCGAGCGCCCGGCAGTGCGGGCAGTTTGGCTAGATCCAACCGCGCCCGAACCTCGCCGGCAGCCAGCATCTCCAGCGCATGCCCGAGAAGACCAAACCCGCTGATATCAGTGCACGCATGAGCTCCGGTCTGCCGGAATACCTCGGCCGCAGAAGCATTGCTTTGGCGCATCGAGGCGATACTCGATGCCCACCAATTGGCGGGACACTCGCCCCCGCGAGCGGCCGCGAGCAGAATCCCGGTACCCAGAGGCTTGCTCAATACGAGGAGGTCGCCGGGTTGCGCGCCGCCCTTTGTCAGCGGATCGTCACCGATTTCACCGAATACGGTAAAGCCGATCAGGGGCGTTTCGACTTTTACCGAGTGGCCCCCGAGAATTTCAACGCCAAGTTCGGCGAAGGCTTTTTGCGCGCCTCGCTGAAGGGCCGCGAGATCGTTGGCGGTCCCTTGGGCGGGCAGTCCCGCGAGAACCAATGCTTGTCGGGGCGTTGCTCCCATCGCATAAATATCACTGGCTGCATTGATCGCACCGATCTCCGCCACCAAGGCCAGGTCGTCGGCGAAGGGCGGGAAGGCGTCCGTTGTGACGACGACCCGACGGTTGGCGGCGGCTGTGAAAATCGCAGCATCGTCGCGGTCGGCGAGCGTAATCGTCACACGGCCCTGTTCGCGGCCGGTTGGGTCGGACGGCTCGTTGCCTGTGCTCTTGAAGATCGCTTGATCCAGGATCTCGGGCGCGACTTTTGCCGAGCACCCTCCGCAGTCGCCCATCTCTTCCTGCATTCGGGGGTCGGGGCCGGTAAACGAGTCGACTCTGGGGGGCCGATGCTGGCTCAGGAACCGTGTATCGATCTGCTTTTTGAGTTGCCACCAGATCTTCCCATGACGGGTCCGGCCTCGATAAATGGCGAGGGCGCGTCCGTCGCCGGTCGAGAGAAGTCGCAGGAAATCTTTCTGGGGTCGGTAGGGCTGCAATCGCCCCCTTCCCCGCATGGCAGCACGAAGATTTTGGTTGAGGACAGGGCCCTGGCGCACGGCGTGGACCCCGGAGCGGGGTGTCATGGGAAACTGGTCGATTTGGGCCGTATCGCCGGCTGCGAAAACAGAATCGGTTCCGCGACATCTTAAATCCCGGCCGGTGAGCAGAAAGCCGTCAGCCGTGGTGACCAATCCGCTCGTGGGTAGCCACGAGAATGGAGCAGCTCCCGTCGCCCAAAGAATTGTCTGGCCGCGGAAAATCTCGCCCGCGGCTGTACGCACGCCGCTGGCATCCGGTTCGAGACGACCCAGGCCGCGCCTTACCTCGATCCCGTATTGCTCGAGCAGATCCAACGCTCGCTGCTGTGCGGCCCGAGAAACGTCCGGGAGAACCTGGGACGCAGATTGGAGAAGGGAGATGTTCGCTTCGGGGACATCCCGCAAAGCGGCACGGAAGGCGAAGGCCAGTTCGACTCCGGCAGCGCCACCACCGATGACCAGAAGCTCAGGGTCCCGTGTGCCGGCGCGAATCTCCGCGACAGCGTGCTGAATTCGAGTGAGCGCGCTGGTCAGTGGCCGCACCGGAATAATCCCCGGGTTCGTGGCGCCGTCAGGCATATCCTGCATCCGGGCTCCGATGTCGAGAGAGAGGACGTCGAAATCCAGATTTGCGCCGGACACAAGGCGTATCGTTCGTTCGCCGCTATCAACCGCTGCGACGGCATCTTCGAGGAAACGCACACGCGCACGAGCGGCCAGCGCGGCAACATCGATGGTACATGCATCGCGCGGGAACAGGCCTGCAAGCATGCCGGGCAGCATCCCTGAGTAGAAGGTTTCCCGATG
>DLYX01000645.1 GCA_003447545.1 Deltaproteobacteria bacterium
CAGCCTTCGCGATGTCCGGGTAGTAGAAAACGTAGTTTGGGTCGGCGGGTGGATTCTGCCACTTCAGGCGGTAGGTGATGGAGACGGCCAGATAGCCGCGGCTTGCGAAGGCCGAGGATAGCCACGACATGCCCTCTCGATTCCCGCCGGTGAAACCGCCCCCATGCACAAAAACCATGACGGGTTTGTTCTGGTCGGGATTGCCCTCGGGCTCATAGATATCGAGCTGGAGGTCGAAGACGTTGCTCCCGCCGCCGGTCGCTCCCTGGCCGTATGTCACGCTGTTGGTTCGGGTGACCTCCCAGAGGGCCTCGTCGTAGGCTCCATGGGCAAGATTCTGCGTGCCGATAATCAACAGTGCGGGCAGCGCCCATTTCAACAAATTTCGTAACATTCTACTCCCTCGATCGGAGTCTATACCAAGGATCTTGAGCGCGTAAATATTAGTTCGCGAAAGGAGGATTGGTCTGGGTCAAGCAGTCGAAAACCTTGATGAATCGGTTGTTTTCGAGCTCCCTGCCGCCTTTGGCTTCCTGTGAGATAAAGGTGGCTTGCGGCCGTATGGCAGGTGATTGAGCGGCTGATGCGGCAGAACGCTCGTGGTCCGGCGCATCGATCGGTCAACAACACCCGGGGGCACCGCCGTGGGAATCCTTGAAGGTCCCCCGGTTCAGGTAGAGTCCCTCAAGGGCTGCCTGGCGAAGCGCGCGGTCCACATTCAGAACCTGCGGACCATCACGGACAATCTGCAGACGGACGGGTTCGCCTGCGGGCAAGGTAATCTCTCGGTCACCATCGAAGGCGAGGACACCCGGGCCTCGGATTTCAAAAACTTCACCCAGCGCGATCTTGCGGATCTCCTGAACGTGGACTGTTCGATAGAGCCCCGGCGAGATCGGTGCGAGCAGGGCACGGCCCCCGCCGGAATGATCTGTGCAAATCACATGGACCCCGAAATCATCCTCGGCCCGGCACGGCATCAAAAGTCCGCCGATTGGTGACATGCCGATTGCCGCGGGCTCGGCTCGCGTCAAGATGACGTCACGCAACATCTCCGGAGCGAAGGGCATGCGGTTGCCGGCGTGGTCACCCTCGAGCCTTACCGCATCGATCAGGCCGAGCGTTTTCCGTCCTTGTGCTTCGACCCGAATGATCTTGGCCTGATCGGCGACGTCTCGAAGCGCCAGCCGTTCAGAGGCAACCAGCCCCGCGGCCGCGCCTGCCATCGTCGCTTCCACGAGGCTGGGGAATACATTGTTGGTTCCGGTCGAGATGGGGACGAGTGGTGCGTCCGGCCATACGTCGGCAATGACGCGATTGGTCCCATCCCCACCGAGCACCACGATGGCTCCGCATCCACGGGCTCGCATCTGGCGAGCCGCCTCCTGCGTGTCGGCAGGGCGCAGGCACGCTTCCACATCGAGAACTTCGACCTCGAGATCGACGCCGATCGGTTCCAGAGCTGCGGTGGCCGCGCGCATGGGATCTCGCATGACCATGACTTTGCGCGCACCGGCCGCCGCGACACCTACCGCGATCCGAGCGACCTGATTACGTTTGGCCTCGAGTGTTTGCTGTTGTGCACGAGCAGCGAGTCGCCGAACGTCTCGTCCGGATGAAGGATTTACGAGGATGCCGACAGCGCCGCGGGGTGGATTGATCTCGGTCATGGGAATTGATTATCCGCTCAGCACTCGAATTGCACCGGCTCGGCTTTGCTTGCCTGGCGGTGGCGATGGCGGTGGGCGGATGGCTGCGCTATCACCAAAACAGCGATGAGTGCGAGTATGCAAGTGGCAGAAGGGCGAGAACGGCGGGAGAAGCTCGGAGAGCGCGTGGATGCGCTCGGGAGGCATCTTTGACCTCGCTCAACTCAAGGACCGTCTAGCCGAACTGGACGAACTCTCGTCCAGTGATGATCTCTGGCAGGATCAGGATCGGGCGCAGGAAGTTTTGCGTGAGCGCGCCGGGATCAATGGCCGTATCGAGATCCTGGAACGCCTGACCGCTGGCCTCGAAGACGTGGATGTCTTTCTGGAGATGGCGGCAGAGGGCGAAGAAGAAGGTCTTGTCGAAGCGGAAACGCGCCTTGCGGATCTCGAGTCCTCGACCAGCAAGATGGAGTTCGAGCGCATGCTTTCGGGCGAACACGATCGCAGCAATGCGATCGTCAATCTGAATCCGGGCGCGGGGGGACTCGAAGCTCAGGACTGGGCCGAGATGTTGATGCGGATGGTCCTCCGATGGGCTGAAAGGCGCGAATTCGAGGTCGAGTTTGTCGAGGAGTTACCCGGCGAGGGCGCGGGTATCAAAAGCGCTACCTTCCTGGTCAAGGGCGAGTTTGCATACGGCTACCTCCGCGCGGAGGCGGGAATCCATCGTCTGGTACGAATCAGTCCTTTTGACGCAAACGCGCGACGTCAGACTTCCTTTGCGGCGATTTTTGTCACACCGGAAATTGATGATGATATCGAGATCGAGGTGCGCGACGAGGATTTGCGGATCGATACCTATCGCTCATCCGGCGCCGGCGGCCAGCATGTGAACAAGACGGATTCTGCGGTTCGATTGACGCATACGCCGACTGGAATTGTCGTCGCTTGTCAGAACGAACGGTCGCAACACAAAAACAAGGCGACCGCGATGAAGGTTCTGAAATCAAGGCTCTACGAACTGGAGCTGGAAAAGCAGCGAGAAGAAAAAGAGCAGATCGCGGGTTCCAAGCAGAAGATCGATTTTGGCAGCCAGATCCGCTCTTACGTTCTCCATCCCTATCGGATGGTCAAGGACCATAGGACCAACCACGAAGTCGGGAATACGGATGCGGTCCTCGATGGCGACCTGGATTCTTTTATCGAAGCGGAGCTCCTGCGTCAGGCCGAAGAAGCCTGACCGGCCGTTCCCTGTAAAGCTGCAGACAATCGTCGCACGGCCTCATTGGATTCTTCTTCCGATAGAATTAGTGGCGGTGCGAGGCGCACGACGCGGTCTTCGTGCAGGGTCCACCCCAGCAATACCTCGCGCATGCGACAGCCCTCGACGAAGCACGCGCAATCTCCCGGTGATTCGAATTCGAGGCCGATCAACATTCCGAGGCCCCGAACTTCGACCAAGCCGCCTCGGCCGACCAATTGCTGGAGCCGTTCGAGAAGCGAGCGGCCCATGAGAGCGCTGCGTTCGGGAAGGGATTGTTCCTCGAGAATATCGAGGCTGGCGAGGGCCGCGGCACAGCAAACCGGGTTCCCGCCAAAGGTCGTGACATGTCCCAGAGGGGGATCGTTGGCCAGGCAGGCCAGAATTTCCGGTGAGGATACGAAGGCCCCCAGAGGCAAGCCACCCCCCAGGGATTTGGCAAGGACAAGGACATCGGGGACGGCTTCAGGCCAGTGCTCGAACCCAAAGAATTTCCCGGTGCGTCCGAACGCGGTCACAACTTCGTCGAAAACCAGAAGTGCGCCGACTTCGCGGCAGCGCTCGCGGAGTTGCGCGAGAAAGTTTCGGCTCGGGACGCGCACGCCAGCTTCGGCCTGGACCGGCTCGACAAAGACGCCGGCGGTCGTCTCGTCGATCAGGTTCAATGCGGCGGTATCGTCCCAGGGGATCTGCTCGACATTTTCCAGCAAGGGTCGAAAGGGTTCTCGGTAGACAGGATTCCCGCCGAGAGCGACCGCGCCGGTAGTATCGCCGTGGAAAGCTCCTTCAAAGGAAAGCACCCGGGAGCGGCCCGTAGCCTTGCGAACAAGCTTCAGAGCGCCTTCGATCGCCTCGGCGCCGCTGTTGGTGAAGTATGTGGATTGTAAATTCTCCGGAAGCCGGGCCGCCAGCCTTTCGGCTAATTTGACCTGAGAGTCGAGTGCATCCTCGCCATAGACCATCACATGGGTGTAGAGCCTTGCCTGCCGAGCGACGGCGGCGGCAACGCGCGGATGGGCGTGTCCGATTGCTGCCACGCCAATGCCCGCGAGCAGGTCCAGATGCTTCCTTCCATCCGCGGTATGGACCCAGCATCCTCGGGCCGAGGTGACTTCCAGAGCACGCGGTGCATCGGATGTTTGTGCCACATGCTTGCGAAAACGCGACCGCAATTGGGGGCTGGTACTGAATCGTTCATCGCGAATGGTCATCAGCCAAGATGCCACCGGATGCCAGTCGGCAGGTGGGTTTTGCATCTCGGCGATCGTGCAGATGCGTCGCGCCCCCGAGGATTGCAGGATTGAAATCTCCGGAGCGTCCCGTGTAACGCCGATACACTCAAGGTTGTCTCGGAGGGGTCCCAGTTGGGATTTGAGCTCGGTCGGGTCCCTGTAGGGGTGGAAGCGGATCATCCGGTCCAGAGGGCAGGGTTCTATTTGTGCCTGGGTCGTGACTTCGACCCCGAAGCCCTCCGCATGACCGCCCAGAAGGGCCAGACTCCGTCCACCAACGACCGCGATCTCTGCGGCATCCACCGCTTGTCGGAAAGAGGTTGCTTCGCCATCGGGGAGGGGCCGACGGGGCCAGATATTCTGTTTTACTCGCAGCGCCTCCGCGAGTTGCTTGGCGAGGGGCAGAGCATCCACCGCGGACGGTAAAAGAATTGCCTGCGGGGAGAGGCAGCCGTGCTGATCGAGTATCGCGATCTGTTCCGCCAGAGCCTCGATCTCGAGATCATCGGTCGAGCTTCCCAGAATGGCGACACTGATCCGAGGGCCTTGCGCGATCACGCGATCCTGTCCGAGGCTCCGCCAGTGATCGATCGCGTCGGCGCCGCCATAAACAAGGATTCGATCGGCGAGAGCCGCGATACGCTCCTCGATGCTCCGATCCCCACCTTTCCAATAGACAGCCCGGCAGCTCGCCGCGATCACCGGGGAAACCTGTCGGAGGGATTCGAGGAAATGACGGGCCAGATGCGGCTCACCCTCCGCAGATTTAAGCAGGAGGGGCGTTCCGAGGCCGAGCGCGAGAGCTATGGGAGGGATGGCCAAACCGGGAGTGTTTTGCGCGAGAATTGCGGCGACCAGATTCGGGGCCTGATGATTACCGGATGCACTTTCGGCCTCGGCAAGGACTCTTTCCAGATGAGGAGCTCGCCATGCCTCGAGAGTGCGTCTCAGGGAGACCGTTACGGCAGCATGTGCGTATCCGGTAGCGTGCGAAATATCCTCGCAGGCATTCCGGAAAGCAATATTACCGTCCAGCCAGAGCCCCAGAACCTTGTCGAAATCCGCGATTCGTTGGTGCCGCGGAATTTCTCGCAACGCCGCCTTCGAACGTTCGAGTTCCTCGAGGGCTTGCTTCACTCCGGATTTCTTCGATGCAATCAAATCAATTTCTCGAGGTTTCCGACGCGACCTTGGTCGAGTCAAGCAGGTGTTCAAGAGCGAGGGCGCAACCACGTGGCTCCGCGCCGGCAAGGCGGCCCCGCAATTGAAGGAATTCACCATCAACGACACCCAGATCTTCGGTCTGAATGGCCATGAGCGAGAGTGCATTTGCCAAGTCGAGATGGCGGAGGAGTCCGGCTTCTCCGTCGGGCAGGACCTCGAGTGTTTCAGGATCCACCGCTACTGAGCGCAGCCACGGGGGCGCAGCCTTGCGGCGCTTTGCATTCGAGCCAGCGAAGCGTCGTTCCAGCACATTATCATAGTACTGCGAGGAGAGTTCCGTCATCCCATATTCATTGATGCAATAGTACCCGGGGATTCCAAGATGCTCCCAGCTGGCACGAAGGAAGCCCGCGTCGGATAGCGTTCGTCCACCCTTGGGTCCCCCCGTATCGACAATCCGGCTATTGGCAGCAAATTCGATCTGAGTCTTCTTTATGCGCAAATGATCCAGAAGCGCGGTGAAGACGGCTCGCACTCCAATCAGGCAGACCGGACGAGAGTCCAGAGCGAGCGAACGCAATTGTGCGGTGGCTGATGCCGGGTCGAACGGACCATCGCCGACCAGGTAGCTGGCCGGGGCTCCGTCGAGATCTTCCCGAATCCATTCGACCATTTGCACCAGAGAGGAATCAGGGAGAGTTTCTGGCCCGGCCATCAAGCCGATGATCCGCGGCACCGCACCATCCGGCAAGACCATCGCCCGAAATTGCCGCAAGGCAGACGCCCGATAGAGTGAGAGGTCCGGCATAAGGTGCCGGCCGCGACGTTCCTTTCCCGCCGTAGTCCCGCTGGTCAAGAAAATTCTTTCCGGGCTGCTGCAGGTTAGATCGAGGGCCTTGAATGCGCTCGTGGGCACTGCGGGAATATCCTGCCAATGCTCGATTGCATCCGGGGTTTGTCCGCGCCTCTCGGCAAATTTTCGGTAAGGTTCGCAGTGTGCGAACTGAAACTCGAAAATCTCCAACGCAAGTTCTTCGAAGGGGAAATCCACTTCGCTCGCCTCGGAGATTGCGTTTCTGACGCGCAAGGCGAGGTTTTTAGAATCTGTCACGAGTCTCGCGAAACCGAAGCGGCTCAGAGGTTGGGAGCGAAATTGCGGAGCGCGAGCAGGAGCGATTCGCAATTCGGGTACTCATCCAGAGAATCCATCAAATGATCATGCTGTGCCTGAAGGACACCGACGTCCTGTTCGTCGGGGGCTAGCAGGAGATGCCGCGCAAATTCCTTGATCATGGCCTGCGTATCAAGCTTGGTTTCGATGGGTATTTCATCGTCGGTTGCAATGACGAGTTTCAGCCGACCAAGGAGTCGACCGACATAGTACTCATCGGGTTTCTCGTCTTCCGCCATCAGCTGTTTTCCTCCTTCAGCTGACGCTTCCAATCGAGCATTCGGGCCTTCGCCGATTCTTCTTCTGCCTCCGGCACCATTCCCTTGCGCATATAGAAGGTAGACAGGCTTGTGTGCGCAAGAATATCGTCGGGGTTGATCACGCACAGTTGCTTCGCAGCCGCGATCGCTTCATCGAGTTCCTCGAGCTCCGCATGCGCCATGGCGATGCCATGCATCGCATCAGCAAACTCGGGATCAATCTCCAGGGCGGCACGGTATTTCAGAATCGCTGCCGGATAGTCGCCATCAAAGGCCAAATCCAGCCCCTCGTCGTAGAGATCTTCCTTGTTCGAGTCGTCTGCCATGTCTGAAGTATTACTTCAGAACAGCCTGCCGCGCATCTATTTTCCCGAAAGAGTCTTTTCAGAGTTCCCGATTTTTCAAATATTGCGATATCAGGCGGGTTCCCTCTCGGAGAGCCCGGTGTCGGTCCCGGAAAACCCGCTCTCTTACCCACTCGCCCTCATCCCAGGCGTCAAAGGAAGATTCCTTGCCGAGTCGCAGTTCCACGATCTTCTCGCCGGGAGGATCTCCTGTCGCAATGGCCCTTATGGAGACGCCGGAGTCGACGAGAACTCCGAGGGCCCACGGTGGAAGGCGGAGAAACTTTCGCGTCTTTTCGAGTTGTTCCTTTTTTGCCCGGGATTCCACGGGGCAAAGGTAGCCCCACTCCCCGGGAGCCGGATTGGCGTCGCGAATCAAACTCATATTGGAATCCGAGAGTTCCGACCGTGCGCGATCCTCGTCAAATCCCTGACCGACTGCGAAGATGGACTCACCGAGGATACGCTCGGGGGGAATGACTTTCGGCCCCGACGATCGCTGCTTGCCTCCACTTTTCCCGGTATCTATCCACCAACGTGATTCGACGTCGACGTCCTTGGGTGGATTTTCTTTGGGATCCTTCATGTTCTACCGCGATTGCCAGAATGTGGCGCGCCGATCAAGGCCTCCGGGCGGAGCTGGTTCACCCTCTTCGTCAGCCGCTGCTCCCGTGGACTGCTTCCCGATCACATAGGGGCCGATCTCGGCCACGATTCGCGTAGGTGTGCCCTCGAGAATCAGCTCTCTTGGAAGAGGTACATCGCGTGCCATTTGGCTCAGTGAGGTTCGCTCGAGAAGAATATAGGGGGTCTGCGTCGGGTCGGCGATGACTGGAGGCAGCGTTTGCCGACGTCCGTAGTAGGCGATGCGGTGGCGGACATTCTCGGTGGTGCGGATGGGCATATCAATCGGTACAAGTCTTCGTGTGAAGCGCCCGGTTTCACGAGCGGCCCAGCTTTCATGCGATCGTCGGGCGATTTCTCCGGGTGATAGCGCCAGTACGACGAGTAGAATCGAAACAGATACGCCGAGCGCGAAAAAGGCATTCTTTCGCGAGACGTTTTCGATTGCCCAGATGCACGGGACGGCGATTGAAACGCAAAGTCCGACAAAAAGGCTGGACCACTGTCCGGTAAAAATAACTTCGAGCAGCGAGCAGAAGAGCCAGATCCCGATGAATCGGGGGGATCCCTGCCATTGCCAGTCTGCCGGGCGAAAGGCTATCCCCAGGGCCACGACGGGCAGTAACGGGAGAAACACCAGCAAGCCGAGGAGAAAACTGACCGGGTCCTGGGCCGCGGGAAAGCCCCCAATGCCCATCGCGAGGGCATCCTGCAGTTGGCTTCCGTGGGCCACCAGAATCCCCACGCTGAGCAACGAGAGGATCGCGGCCGATATCAGGGTTACGGCCATCAGCATCATGGTGTTCCGGAAGGTCAGACCTCGAAGGCGCTGCAGCCAGATCGCGGTGAACAGCAGCAGCCAAAGAGCTGGATAACCGACCAATGCGAAACTCGCGCCGATCGCCATGCCGGCATAAACGCCGGCGAGTCGGGAGACCGCCAGCACGCGAATCGCGCGGAGCGCCAAAAAGCTGGTCAGCAGATAAAATGGGGCTACCGAGAGTTGGGCGCCCAAAAGTGCGCGGCCGCTGGACGTGGCAAAAAGCAGGATGACGGCCAGAATTCCGACGCGTGTCGAGTAGAGTCGTTCCCCCAATCGAAGCAGGACGGACATGGCCGCAACCCCTGCCAGCAGGCCGAGGATCCGCAATTGGAATTCGTTGCTGCCCACGATGCTCCTGCCCATAGCGGCCAGTGCGATGCCGGCCGTGGTGAGTGGTCCTTGAGCGATCATGCTGCTTGCGGGATGATCCGAGAGATGACGGACGGCGAGAGCCAGAGAGGCCTCGCTTTCTACGAGGGGACTCCGCACGGGTGCGATGTTCAGGATGACGAAGAGGCCAATCAAGGGCACCAGAAACGTAGCGAGGGTTAGCGGCAGCCTCGGGCCACGGCGGGGTTTCGCAGGAATAAGAAGTTTTGCCACGTTGGATTTCCGTTGAATCTTCTCCGGCATACCACGAGTCGGGTGCCCGGAGGTAGTCTGATTAAATTTACTTGCCAGACCAGCGATGGATCGCCTGCCGAGCGGCTCGGGCCAGGCTGGGGTCTTTGGATTCGGCGGCCTTTTCGAGGGCATCGCGCCCTTGATAGAGGTGGAGTTTTCCGATGGTGGCCGCGGAAGCCCTGCGCACGCCGGGCACGGGATCGGTGTTCAAAATCGACACCAGCTTGCGCGCGAGCGCGTCCTTGTCTCCTACTGGAATCTCGGTTGTGGTCAGAGTGGTGAGGGCCGAAAGGCGGCCATGCCCATCGGGATCATCAAGCCGTTCGCGTGCCAATTCGTGAAGGCCCTCGGCGCGGAGGTCGCGCAGGCAGTATAGAGCCATTCGGCGCAGGGTCGCGCCGG
This sequence comes from Deltaproteobacteria bacterium, assembly GCA_003447545.1. Classification (GTDB taxonomy): domain Bacteria; phylum Desulfobacterota; class Binatia; order UBA12015; family UBA12015; genus UBA12015. Next base: position 9,558 of record DLYX01000645.1, read on the forward strand.
GCCCTCGAGTCGCTTGCCGAAGTTCCTCCTGAACGGAAGCAGATTCACGCGCGATCGCGCAGGTGATTTCAGCGGCCGCCCATCGACTATCCCCGTCTTCTGCGGCCAGCATTTCCTGAATGGGCGGCCAGATTTTGGAGTTTTCGGGTGAAAATTTCCCAAGAGTATAAGCCGCGCCCCACCGAAGTTCCGGGTCAGAGCTGCTGAGAGCTTTCTCGAGGGCCTCGACGATCGCGGGCGAATTTGCTGCCAGAGCTTGCAAGGATTCGGAGAGGCGTCGCTGCTCGGATCGGCTGATTCCCGCCAGGCAGGCGACCAGTTCGACGGCACACTCGGGGGGAATTTGCTGATCGCTGATCTCTGCAAGAAAGTCCGTAATCGCAAACGGCAACCGTGATCGCTCGCGGGCGTCCCTTGCGGCGAGTTTACGCAAGGGATCCAGCACCTCGGCGCTGGCAAACTTCAAACGGCTGCCCTCAGGGCGCGAACAAGGAGATCTTCGAGACTCGTGGCATCCATGCCGAGAGCGTAGCAATCGGGAGCGGTGAAGAGCTTGTGCAGAATACGATGCAGGGAATCGGGAGTGGCCGGCTGTCCTCGCAGGGCTCGGACAAGTTTCTCGGGGAAGTTCGGAGGTGCCAGAAAATCGCCACCGACAAAGATGTCGGCAACAAGTCCTTCGTGAACCTGGATGGCAGCCACGACGGGCCCCAGACGCCCCTCAACTTGTACGCAAGGTGCATCCACTGATTTGGAATGCGGCCGATCGTCAATTTGTTCCTCGCCCCAGCGCTCGAGGCTGGAGGCGTCGCAGACTCCGACCCCGAGTCCCAGAATTTCGGCGTAGGCGCTTCCGAGCGGTCCCAGAGCGGCATTCGGGGGAAGGTGGGCCTCGCTGGAGTGACCGAGACGTTCGAGCGTCGTGGATTCCTCAGGCGTCCAGACCAGGGATGGGACGATTCCCTTCGGATCGATCTGGTCGAGTCTGAGCATGGTTTCGGAGAGGCTGGTGGTTTGTGCCAGCAAGATCTGGATGAGCAATGCCCCGCCGGGATCTTCGCGGAAACCGAGATGAGCAAGGCGTTGTTGCTGCACCGTGATGAAATCAAGGCCCGGATAGACAGGGTCGATTCGCATCGTGCGGAGCCAGGCGAGAACCCCCCGCACGCCGCGGTTGAGGATCTGTTCGGGACGTAGCGAGTCTCCGAGGACTGCTCGTTGGGGGAGACTCAAGGTGATGGCAAGAAATCCCTCGCCAGCAGCAACCGCGCGTCCGCCGGTATGGCGTCGCCAGACCCGGTGCCTCGCATCGGGTAGTTCGGGGTGAAATGGGCCGAGAGATAATAATTGGCCGTGGAGGGCCGAGACGTGAAGGTGAATTTCACCCAGGCGTGCCCTTGCCAAAAGCGCCTGTTCTCGGAGCCGCTGGGCTCGGGGACCGACCTGGCGAGCCGAGCTGAGTAGAAGTGTGTCCTGAAGGGCTGGCATCTTTAACCTAGGGATATCGGATCGATCGCTCGCAGGGTAGGGCGTTCCCTTGCGGGTCGCGCTGGCCGGGTCTACCAGAGAGGGAGAGAAGTTCGGGAAGCAACCCAAGGAGATGACCGATGGCCGAAAACGACAGCCCCGCCAATACCCCGCTCGACGTGCATGCCGAGGGGTGGTCTGTGCTCCATATATATTACCGGATCGATCGGGCGCTCTGGACGAGCCTTGATGAAAAGGAGCAGGAAGAGGGCCTTGAGGAATTCATGGCCTTGCTTGTGGCAGCGGAGCAGGAAGCGGATCTGCAGGTGGTTGCCCAAGGTGTGATCGGCAAGGCCGACTTTGGTCTGGTGGTAATTCATCCGAAGATCGAACGGGTCCAGAGGCTCACCCAGGAGGTGTCCGCCACGATATTGGGGGCCTGCTTCGAGACAGTCTATTCCTATCTCTCCATTTCCGAGGTCAGCGAGTATCAGACCAGCACGGGAGAGTTCGCCCGCAAATTGATCGATGAGGAAGGGCTGGCTCCCGCGACCGAAGAGTTTCAGCAAAAACTCGGCGCTTTCTCCGAGCGGATGGGGCATTATGCCAAGGCCCGCCTCTATCCCGAGCTGCCGGGCAAGGACAAACCCGTGATTTGTTTTTACCCGATGAGCAAGCAGCGCGGTGAGCGTTTCAATTGGTATGCGCTCTCTCTGGCCGAGCGCAAGCGGTTGATGGGCGAGCATGCCACGTCGGGTCGCCGATACGCGGGGCGTATCCAGCAGCTGGTCACGAGTTCCACGGGGATCGACGACTGGGAGTGGGGCGTCACGCTCTTCTCCAAGGACCTCAAAGCGATCCGCGATATTGTCTATGAGCTTCGCTACGACGAGGGCAGCACTTTTTACGGGTTGTTTGGTGAGTTCTATATCGGTGTGCGCATCGAGCCTCTGGATCTTGCCAAAGCTCTGCAACTCTAGGGACTGCGCCGAAGTGAAACAGATCCAGATGTACACGGATGGCTCCTGCCACGGGAACCCCGGACCGGGAGGTTGGGGTGCGATTCTGAAATGGGAGGGTCGCGAGCGCGAGTTGTCCGGAGGTGCCGACGCTACCACGAACAATCAGATGGAGCTGATGGCCGTGATCGAGGGACTGAAGGCGCTGCGCGAATCCTGTGATGTCGAGGTCTTTACGGATTCAAAATACGTCATGGACGGTATGAAGTCCTGGATTCATGGATGGAAAAAGCGCGGTTGGAAGACGGCAAACAAACAGCCAGTAAAGAATATCGAATATTGGCAGTCTCTGGATCGGGAAGTTGCGCGGCATACGGTCACCTGGACTTGGGTCAAGGGCCATTCGGGTCATCCGGAAAATGAGCGAGCGGATTTACTGGCCAACGAGCAGGCATCGCGCCACGGCTGATTCCCTGCAGCCCTAGAAGCGCAGAAGCGGCATCCCGAAGAAAACCTGCAACGCCGCGAGGAGCAGGGCGATCATGCCGATCAACGGGTGGAGCGTGCGCGCACGGGGGTCTTCGGGTACTCGCCGCGAGAGCAAGGCGCCGGTGCTGAGCAAGACAATGACAGCGACCCCGATGCGGAAATGCCAGCCGCTGGCGATATCCAGATCGGGGCGCCAAAGCCATGTCGAGACGATTCCCATGAAGAAGGCCAGGAGCGTGACACCGTAGGCCAATGGTGCGGCCTGGGCATGCCTGGGACGCAGATGCTCTCCGCGCCTTTCACGCGAGCGCAGGCCGAAGCTCGCGGCACGAAGGAGAAGGGCCAGGGCGATGAGCCCAATGATGGGGTGGATATAGGCCATGAGACGATCGACATTGGAGATCATCCCGGACCTTCCCGTCTGAACGGTTCCGGTGTTATTCCGAAGGGTCGCCGGCGCACGTGTCGCTCTGCTAGAAGAATCGGAGAAAGGATATTGATATGATTCATGTGATAGCGACAATCCCTGTCCAGGCGGGCAAGGGAGAGGAATTCGAAGGGATTTTCAACGAATTGGGCGCTCAGGTGCGCGCCAACGAGCCGGGCTGCCAACGGTATGAGTTCTGCAAGTCTCTGGACCGGCCGGACCATTATGTCGTGGTGGAACTTTACGCGGATCAGGAATCTTTCGACGCCCACGGCAAGACTGAATACTTTCGGGCCGCGGGCAAGAAATTTGGCGGCCTGATGGCTGGTGCCCCGGAT
>DLYX01000254.1 GCA_003447545.1 Deltaproteobacteria bacterium
TGCTCCTGCTGTTGCTCCTCGAGAATACTCTTCACAAGATCTCGATTAAATGTTGCATCCTCGTGTTCGGGTTGGCTGGCGAGAACGTCTTCGTAGGTGGCCAGAGCCGTCTCCAAATCCCCCTGGCGCGCAAGAGCATTGGCACGATTATAGAGGTTCTCGTCGCCTTCGAGTGCCGCATAGCCCTCGGCGGCTGCCTCGAAATCGCCGGCGCCATAAAGAGATGCCGCTCGCCAATCAGCAGCGTCAAAGAGTTCGGCGGCTTGCGCTTTTCGCTCCTCCTCGAATGCGACGGCCCCCTGTTCGTCTCGGCTCGCCCATAGGTCGTCCCAGAGCGATGCTTCGGCACGGTCAGGTGCCGCGAGGGAGATTCCAAGCAGGAGAGCAATCAGCCACCCGCGTCGGAAGGCGAGTGGGGCAAAAAGCAGGGGTACGAAAACCAACCAGATTCCTGCATCGTTCCAGACCTCGAGAGTCAGTTGCGTGTCCTGTTCGCCAAACCCGTAGGTCACCGGGTCGACCAGGACCGTATCGATATCCTGGCTGTCGACCCGTGTTTGGACGAACGATCCGCCACCGGCCGCGGCAATGGCGCGTAAGCCACCATCCTCTTCTCCAAAGCCGATCGCCGAAACCCGAAAACCCTGGTCGCGTGCCCGTTCTGCGGCCCGCAATTCGGCCGGCTTTGCTTCGCCGCGATCCGAGAGCAGGATGATGCGGCCCGTGCCGGTCTCGGTCTGGGCCAGAAGGTCAGCGGCTGCAGCAATCGCCCGGTCCGGACGGCTGCTCGCTCCGGGCATCAGGTCGGTTGCCAATAGAGGCACCATCTCTTCAATGACTTGAATATCCTCGGTGAGCGGAACGGCGACGAATGGCTCCTCGGCGTAGACGATGAGACCGTTTTGCTGGTCTGCATTGGCGGCGAGAAGGTCAAAGATCTCATAACGAGCGCGTGCCAGCCGAGACGGGCTGAGGTCGGTCCGGTCCATGGAGCCGGACATATCAAGTGCGATCACTGTGGGGTTGCGACCAATTTCTCCGGGGATCGAGATCTTGTCCCAAGTGGGTCCGGCGAGCGCCACGGCAGTAGCCAGCCATGTGATTGCGGCCAGATATAAGGGCCACCGATGACGTCCATGCCCTCCATCGATGACCAGATGTTTGAGGAGGTGCGCATCAACCAAAGCTCGCCAGGAACTGCCGTTTTTTTCGCGGCGGAAGGCCAGCCCGACCAAAAGGGCCGCGGGCAGAATCGCCCCAAGCCAGAGGGGGCGAAGGAAGTGGAAGCTCTCCGGAATCAGGTCCATGTCTGGTCCTCCGTCTCGGCAGCAGATCCTGTCGATGAGAACATGCCTGGCCGGGTGGCGGCGATCCCGAAACTCAGCACCATGGTCAGTCCGAGCGGCCAGGCGAAAAGATCCTTGCGGGGGCGGGCCGTGCGGGGATCCCCGTCGGTCGGTTCAATGCGATCAATCTCCCGGTAGACCTGAGCGAGAGCTTCGGCATTGCGCGCGCGAAAATATTCGCCGCCAGTCGCATCCGCGATGTCTTGCAGAAGTTGCTCGTCGAGGTCCGCTGATGGGTTGACGATTCGTCGGCCAAAGAGACCCTGACGGGAGCCGGTGTCGGCGCCTACGCCGATCGTATGAACTCGAATCCCTTCGGCGGCAGCCAGAGCGGCCGCTTCCCGTGGATCGAGGGCACCGGCATTGTTGGCGCCGTCGGTGAGGAGGATCAGCACACGACTATCCTCCGGTCTTTCTCTGAGTCGCAGGATCGATGTGCCCAAAGCATCTCCGATTGCGGTTTCCTGGCCGGGCAAGCCGACCTCCGCTTCGGCGAGAAATTCGCTGACGGTTTTACGGTCAAACGTAAGGGGCGCCTGCAGGTAGGCGCGCGTTCCGAAGAGGACGAGCCCGACCCGATCGCCTTTTCTCCGCGTCAGAAAGTCTTCCGCGACATGTTTGACGACGGTCAAGCGGTCCGCCCGACGTCCTCCCATGGTGAAATCTTCGCGGGCCATGCTGCCGGAAAGATCGATGGCCAGCATGAGGTCACGACCGGCAGCCGGGAGGCTCCGCGGCGCACCCACATGGACAGGCCTTGCCGCCGCCGTCACCAGAAGAATCCAGGCCAGGCTGGCGGCGAGCAGAAGCACCAAATTGGCCCCTCGCACTCGGCCGGAAAGAGTGCGCGTTTCGGCAAGGTCATCGAAGAAGGGCACCCGAAGCGATCCCGTCCGCGTCAACGGCGCGGGGGAAAGAAAACGACGCACGAGAAATGGCAAGGGGAGCAAGAGGAAGATCCATGGCCAGTTGAATTCGATCATAGATTCCTCCGAATCCACCTGCGTGTGGCGGTAATCAGCTGCTCTCGAGTTGCGTCGTTTGATGCGACGGGGTCTGCTTGCGGTGCATAGGGAGCCTCTGCGAGCAGGGCGAAAACAGGTTCCGGCGAGTTTTCGCCGTGCGCTCGCAGGAATTGTTCCCAGGCTTGTCCGTGCAGGCTCGCGACATCGCTTGCGCCGAAGCGCAGGATGGCCGCTCGTCGCAAGAGTTCCGAAAACCCGGTGGCGAGCTCTTGCAGTCCCGAAGCGTCCGCTACCAACTGATCAAGTTCGCGCAGGGCCATTCGCTGCGCGCTGCGTTGCCGTTGCCGTCGAACGTAAACGACCAACAGGCAGGCGGCGACGGCTAGAAGGGCGAGAATCCACCATCCGGGCGCCGGAATCC
>DLYX01000104.1 GCA_003447545.1 Deltaproteobacteria bacterium
CCCCCCCCCCCCCCCCCGCCGCCACAAGACGCCAGCCAGAAAACGGAGAACATCAAAACGCCGGGGAAACGTAAACTCTTGAGCAAATTTTTGAACATCTCGAATTTCAAATTTCAAAGACTCCAAGCCTCGGGGAGCGTCGAAAGGAGGAGGCGCAAGGCGATCACCGTAAGCACGGCCCGATAGATCCGCACAAACCATTCCTCATTCACATGAGCAAGGATCCGCGTTCCCAACCACGTCCCACCCACCACGGCCACGCAGAGCATGGCGAGAAGGCCGGACCAACTCGCATAAGCAAACCCGACGAACCCGAATATCGCTATCTTTGCGATATGGCTTCCCATTTGGGCCGCGGCCTTGCTGCCGATCAACTCGGAACGAGTCAGCCCCAAGTTCAGAAAGAAGGGTGCGATCAGGGGACCCGTAGCACCGAAAGTCACGTTCAAGATGCCCACCGCGCCGCCGAGACCAAAAAATCGCAGCTTGGGAGAGATCCGGTCCGGATGCATCCCGAGCAGCAGCCATCCCGGACGCCATGTCGCCAACAAGACGAACCCACCGATCAGAGTTCGCGCGCTGGCCGGGTGCAAATCTCGGGCGAGCTCGAGACTCCACCATCCGAGAGGCAAAAGAGGAATAAAATAAGGCCAAATCAGATACCACTGGATATGACGACGATGCACCAGGCTGCGGGAACCATTCGAAACGAGTTGCACAACGGCATGGACCGGTATCGCTGCCAACGGATCCATGAACAGGAGCATGAACGCCAGAAGAGTGATCCCGCCAGCCATTCCGACGACAGCGGACAAGGCAGAGGTTCCGATCGCGACCAGTAATAACAGGGCCGCATGCCAAATCGACAGGTCGCCCGTCCACGGTAAAGACTCCACCCAAAAGCGATCTCATACCTTCGCCAGGACTGCCAGTAGATCCTCTTTTTGAAATCCGGGAGGATTTTAGGGCATGCCTCGTCTTGCGACAGGTGCTCGCCTCGCCGGACGCCATCACCGATCGCCGCGGCTAGTGCTGTGGCAATTGCTCGACCCAATCACGAAACCCCAGACGCTCCACCGCGCGTGCGCTGCGCGCGGTGATCGTGCGGACTGTGGCGTCTCGTTCGGTAAGAGAGCCAAGCCCCAGGGGCACGATCCCCACCATCAATGTCTGGTAGGTGAAGGCGCGATATTGCTCCCACGCCTCGCGGAAAGATAGCTCGACCCCGCGGCGTTGCAGCTCCTCGCAATACCCCCGAATCAATCCCTCTTCTTCTGATTCAAGTAATTCGGGATCAAGCGAATTGAGCAGGAAGTACTGCACATCACGCATTCCCTTGCTCCAATGGACTGCCTGGAAATCGATCATGCCGACCCGGCGCTCTCCACCCGTGTCGTATTCGAAGCAATTGCCGAGGTGACTGTCTCCGTGCACCAGAGTCAGAGGACCCCGATACCAGGCTCGCAAAACATCATCCCAACGCCCGAGGGCCAACCGGCAGGTATCGACGATACGTTCGGTGATCAATTCGGGTGCGGCCTTGTGTGCGGGGGCGAGCGACAGGAGATTCAACGCATGCGTCAAGGAACGCCAACGGGCTCCCGTGTAGGTATTCAAGGCGGCGGGAAGAACTTGCTCTCGCGCCGTGGGCGACCAGCCCCAAAAATGCGCGTGTAATTCGGCGAACGTACGCAGCACCCGCGCGGCTCGTTCTCGCGTAGTACCCGCTGCCATTTCGCGGTTCGAAAAGAGCTCGACGTCCGGCGCCTCACTCAGGTTTTCGAGAACCAGAGCAAAGCGGCCGCCGCGGCGCGCCGCCGCATGAACGCGCGGGGTACGGATGGGCACATGACGGGCGACTTGGGCGCAAAAAACAGTCTCCAGTTCCCAGAAGCCCAGCGTGTTTCCGAAGATGCGCGTAGCCCATTCGGCGCACGGCATCTTCACGTACAGCGTCCGGGGGAGACCCGGCGAGACGGTCGTATCGGCGAACTCCACCTCGAGCAAAAAGTTGATGCAATTGCTGCTCTCGAAATCGACACCAGGCAGGCGCACAGCCTGAATTTCCGGCAATCGCTCGCCACCGACAGGCGCCCAGTCACTGAGCAATCGATTCAAACTGTCCGGTTCGGCTATCTGTTCTCGCGTCCGTGGCAAAGCGCGCCCAAGCGCCTCGTCGATCGAATCCAGACCCATCCGCGTAAACGAACGCACGGACCTTTGCCCCAACTGAAAAGACCCTTCCCACGGTATTGTCGGCGTTTCAGGCAAGATACTGGCTCGGGAAATTCCGCAAGGCTGACAACCGGATCATTCCGCAAAGGTCTGGGTCGCGTTGTGGCATCCAACCCTTGTCTTGCCCGAAGAGGACCGAATGGGTCAAGCTGCGACCAGGCAATTGCGCCAGAAAGGGCCCTCGAGCACGGGGACAGGGCCGGAAGGCCCTGTCCCCGAAACATCCGAGCGATTAACGACAGCGCAGGGAGAGGGTGTCGCGATCGACGACCTTGCCGGCTTTCCGCGCCTTGAGGCGAATAGTGGTGCGTTTTGCTTTGGCAACCTGCACCTCGACAGCTTGCGAGCAGGCGGGACCGCCGCCCAGAATCAGATCCATATTTGCCTGCAATGCCGGGAAGCCACCGTCGCTGGTCATCTTCGGGCGCCGACGAATTTCGATGGTATCCAGATCTGCCTGACAAGCCGTATTGTCGGGATTCACCAACCCGACACAGCCACCAACAACAAATGTGCAGGTGCCGTCGGCTGCGCCGTCCCGATCACAGGACACATCACCCTCGGTGCACTCCCAGAGGTTCTTGCCACGGCCGCGGGCATTCTTCGTCTCGACACCGCCGAAGAGTGACGCGTTACAGTCACGGCGGCCACGACCAAGGCCGGTCATTCCGGCCAGCGGCGTGAGGTTGGCGACCGCGGTGCAGGGTTCGTCGGCTGGTTGGCAGTATCCTTCGACAACACCGACCTGACCCGAAATCGGATCAATCCCGATGCCGCCCGAAAAACCAAAACCGCTGGCCAGCGGGGTCGACGTCCCATT
>DLYX01000275.1 GCA_003447545.1 Deltaproteobacteria bacterium
GTGGACGTGGACCTGGCGACGATCTTCAACGCGCCCGTTCTTGTCGATCAGGCAGCACGAGTCGCGGAGACACGGAAAATGCCCAAACGGGCTATTGTTCGCGCCGATCGAAGCGGGCGGCTACAGCTTTCGTCGGGGCAGGAACGCGTCTGGTTCCTCGACCAACTCGATCCGGGGGACGCTTCCTACAATGTGCCGGTGGCGATTCGGATCGAGGGCCTCCTCGATCGGGGCGCGTTGGAGGAGGCACTGCTACAGGTTCTCCGTCGGCACGAAGTTCTGCGGACGACGGTTGCCTCGGATGAGGGCGTGGCGCGCCCGGTGGTTCATGAAGTCACGGAGGTTTCTGTCCCGGAAGAGGACCTGATGGCGGCGACGGGCGTGGAGTCCGCCTTGGTGAAACGATTGGCAGAGGAAGCGGCAATGCCGTTTGATCTTGCCTCGGATTTTCCCATTCGTGCACGCCTGCTTCGCGTTGATAAGGATTCGGTCGTCGTTTGCCTGACCCTTTCACATGTGGCGGCGGACGGTTGGTCGATGGGAATTCTTGTGCGCGACCTTCTCGCCTTCTATCACGGTGCCGTGGAGGGCGCCCCGCAGACCTTCCGGCGCTCTCGTGCCAGTACCTCGACTACGCGCAGTGGCAGCGAGAACAGGAATTGCAGGGCCATCTGGGGGATGACCTCGCCTACTGGCGGGATCGTCTCGACGCTTCTCCCGTCGAGGAACTTCTGCATACCGATCAGCCGCGTCCGGCGGTTCCTTCACGCCGAGGTGGCCGGGTAACCTTTTCCCTCTCCCATACGACCTGGCAGCGGTTACATGCGATTGCCCGGGATCAGGAGGCGACGCCGTTTATGGTCCTGATGGCCGGTTGGTTTGCGCTGCTTTCGCGAACGTCGTCAGCCAGCGATATCTCGGTCGGGACTCCGGTGGCCAATCGCTCTCGAGCCGAGGTGCAGGATCTGGTTGGCTACTTCGCCAATACGATCGTTTTACGCGCAGACCTCAAGGGGCACCCGCGGTTCGTTGATCTGATCGGGCAAGTACGCACGTTGGCCGTTGGCGCGTTTGCGCATCAGGAACTCCCATTCGAGTCTCTGGTCGAGAGTCTGGACCCCGATCGAGATACCGGCAGGCATCCTCTCTTTCAGCATCTTTTTGTTTTCCAGAATGCCCCGATGCCAGCGCTCGAGGTGCCCGGTCTGAAGATCAGGCCAATGGTACAGAAGCCGGAGACGGCCAAGTTCGATCTGACCTTGAACCTCGAGGAGTCCGAGGGGCGCTTTGATGGAATTTTGGAGTACGCCACCGATCTCTTTGATGAGGTGACCGCAAACCGGTTGGCCGAACACTATGTGCGTTTGATGACAGCGCTTGCGGCGGATCCGCACCAGCCGTTTGCAGATGTCTCCTTGCTTGCCCCGCAAGAGGAAGCGCGATTGCGAGATTGTACCGACCGTGACCTGCCACCGGCGGAAGGTATTTCTCTGGTGCCCCGCCGGATCGAGGAGATCTTCCGGACGTGCCCCGATGCGCCAGCCGTCGTGTCGGATGCCGAAACTCTGACCTACGCCGAATTGGACCGAAGATCGGCGGCGTTTGCCAGTGCCCTGTGCGGGCCCCTGGGCTTGGCGAGAGAAACTCCCGTCGGCTTGTTTCTGGAGCGCTCGGTCGATTTGGTGGTGGCGATTGTCGGCACGCTTCGCGCGGGATGTGCTTATGTGCCCCTCGAGCCTGAGTGGCCGGACCTGCGTGTCGCGGCAGTCGCCAAGTCCGCGGAACCGCCTGTCGTGGTGACGACGGGCACCTTGGAGGAGCGTGCGCCGAGTGCGCCCGGTCGCCGGGTGCTCCGTTTTGAAGACATTCTCTTGATGGCGCATCCCGCACCATTGCCGGAAATCGAGCCGGAGAATCTGGCCTATATTCTCTTTACTTCAGGGTCGACGGGGCGCCCCAAGGGAGTGGGCGTGCCGCACGAGGGCCTCGCAAACCGACTTGCCTGGATGCAGAATGCCTATCAGCTCGAGAAAGGCGAGGGTGTTCTGCAGAAGACGCCCTTCGGGTTTGATGTATCCGTCTGGGAGTTTCTCTGGCCTCTTTGTGTCGGCGCGCGTCTCGTAGTCGCGGCCCCCGGTGCGCATCGGGATGCTGTCGAACTGGGTCGCCTGATTCAGGAACACGAGGTCACAACCGCACACTTTGTTCCCTCGATGCTGGATGAGTTCGTGGCCTCCGGGGCGCTGCCTGCTTGCCAAAGTTTGCGTCGGGTCGTGGCCAGCGGTGAAGCTTTGCGAAAGGACCTCGTCGATCGCTTCTATGCCTCGGGGACGAGCGCCTGGCTGGAGAATCTCTACGGGCCCACCGAGGCAAGCATCGATGTGACAGCGTGGCCATGTCGAGCCGGTGAGGAAGAAGATCCGCCCATCGGGCATGCGATTGAAGGGGTCGAGGTGTTTGTCCTCGATCCGATGGGCGTGCCGGTGCCGATTGGAGTTCCCGGCGAGTTGTATCTCGGTGGTATCCAGTTGGCTCGCGGCTATCTGGGAGAACCAGGACGTACGGCCGCGAGCTTCGTACCGCACCCCTGGCGACCTGGCGCACGCCTCTATCGCACGGGGGACCGTGTTCGCTGGTCGGCTGATGGCGCGCTGCACTTCATGGGACGGCTGGATGATCAGGTCAAATTGCGGGGCAACCGAATTGAACTTGGCGAGATCGAGAGCGTTCTTCTGGCCGAAAGTGACGTTCGCGAGACATGCGTTCTGGTGCGCGAAGATCTTCCGGGAGGTCCTGGATTGGTCGCGTATGTGGTCGGACAAGCTGAGGCTGCCGCACTGCGTGAGGCAGTGGCCGTAAGACTCCCGGCAGCGATGGTGCCTGCATATTTTGTGTTTCTGGATCGTCTGCCTTTGTCATCCAATGGCAAACTGAACCGGCGTGTTCTGCCGGCACCCGACAGAGATGCCCCGGGAGCGGCGCTTGTCGAACTGGTTTCGCAGACCGAGCAGGACCTCGCGGAGGTCTGGGCCAGCGTCCTCGAGGTCGCACCCGAGTCGATCGGTCGGGAGGATGATTTCTTCGCGCGAGGAGGACATTCCCTGCTCGCCACGCGAGTTCTCGCGGGGATTCGCCGCAGGTACGGTTGCGATCTGCCCTTGCGGTTGATTTTTGAGTCCCCACGTTTGCGTGATCTCGCCGCAGCGGTCGAGGACCAACTTCGCAGGGGATCCGAGGGGGAGGTTTCGCTAGAGCAGATTCCTCCTGCGGACCGCGCAGGGGCCTTGTTGCCCTCGGATGGCCAGGAGCGGCTCTGGTTTCTGGACCAGTTGCGACCGGGTAGCACCGCGTATCATGTGCCGATTGTCCTTCATTTGACCGGCGCGCTCGACGTGGCCGCCTTGCAGGTCGCATGGGATACCGTTCTCGAGCGCCACGAGGTTCTCCGGACCCGAATTGTCGAAGACGCAGGCCGTCCGTTGGTGGAAGTCGATGGGGCTGGCGATCCGCTGCGGGTTTTCGATCTCTCGGATCTGGCTGATGAACTCAGGAAATCACGTTGCGAGGCGCTCGTTCGCGAGGAGACCCAACAGCCTTTCGATTTGGCGACCGGCCCGCTGGTGCGCGCCATGCTGTTCCGTCTTGGGGACGGGGAGTGGGTCGCCTGTTGGACATTTCATCATATTGTTTCGGACGCCGCCTCCGTGGGTTTGTTCCTGCAGGAGATCGGGCAGCACTATTCGACCTTGATCGACGCGCAAGTTCCCGCAGCGGAGCCCTTGCCGGTGCAGTTTGTGGATTACGCGCAATGGCAACGTGGGCGGATGGCGCATGGCGGTTTCGAGGAGCAGCGGGCGTATTGGTCCGCGCAGCTCGAGGAGCTGACGACGCTGAATCTCCCGGCCGATCGTGTGCGTCCGGGCCTTCCCGACCATGCAGGCGATCGGATCCATTTCGAGCTACCCGCAGACCTTGTATCCGATGTGGCTGATCTCGCGCAGAGCGAATCCGCTACGCCGTTCATGGTTCTGCTGGCCGGGTTCAACGCCTTGTTAGCCAGGTATTGCGATGCGACGGACATTACGGTGGGTAGTCCGATCGCGAATCGGGCGCATCCCGACGTTCAGGATCTGATCGGGTTTTTTGCCAATACTCTGGTGCTGCGGACACAATTGGATGGAAACCCGGAATTTCGTCAGATGGTGCAGCGGTCTCGCAAGACAGCGCTTGCGGCTTTTGCGCATCAGGAATTTCCGTTTGAACTTTTGGTTGAAGAGCTGTCGCCGGAGAGAGATACGACCCAGCATCCGCTCTTTCAGGTCGCCTTTGCCTACCAGAACGGTCCTCTCGATACCTTCGGGCTTCCCGGATTGCAGGCGAACCCGGTCGGTCTGCCCGCGCAGCAGGTGAAATTCGATCTGACGATGTCCCTTCACGAAAGAAAAGGCGTGGTGGAGGGGACCTTCGAATTTGCAACGGACCGTTTCGATCGCGCGACGGCCGAGCAGATGGTTTCGGCTTATATTCGACTGATGAAGTCGGCGGTTGCCCGGCCGCAGCAGCGGCTCGGTGAGATCTCGCTTCTTGATGCGGAGGAGGCGACGCGCCTATGCGATGATCTGAATGCAACCGACCAGGACTTCGGTCCCTGGGTCAGTGTTCCCGAGCGGGTGCAGGCCCAGGCAGAGGGTCAACCCGGAGCCCTCGCTGTTCGGGACGGTGAGGTATCCGAAACATATGCAGAACTCGATCTGCATGCCCGCCGGATTGCCACTGTTCTGCAGCAAGCGGGCGGGGCTGTTGGCGACGTGGTTGCGGTGCGCATCGAGCGTTCGGTGGCTTACGTGAATGCCCTGCTCGGGGTTCTCTATGCCGGGATGGTCTATTTGCCGATCTCCCCCGAGGAGCCCGCAGCCCGGACCCGGGCGATTCTGGACGACGCAGGCGCGCATATCGTGCTCCTCGGCGGCCAACCGGATGCGACAGATCTTGCGGACTATACCTGCCTTCAGGTGGATGCAGTCGTGGACGAAGCGACGCCGGTTGCAGAATTTTCTCATAAGGGTGCCCGCGGAGACGCGCTTGCTTATACCGTCTACACTTCGGGATCGACCGGGCAGCCCAAGGGCGTGCAGGTGCCGCATCAAGGGTTGACCAATCTGGCGCTATGGCATCAGGCCACGTATCGTCTGTCGCCAGGCGATCGCAGCAGTCTGGTGGCCCATGTGGGCTTTGATGCCTCGGTTTGGGAGGTATGGCCGACGTTGATTTCCGGGGGGTCTTTGCATGTCGCGCCCGAGGAGGCGCGCCTCGATCCGCCGGCTCTGCTGGACTGGTTGGCCCGGGCAGAGATTCATTTGAGTTTTCTGCCGACCACGCTTGCGGAAGCGGTCCTGCGGGATCCGCAACCGCTGCCGACCAGCCTTCGGGCGCTGTTGACCGGTGGTGACCGGCTGGGCAGTCGGGCAGGCCCCGACCCCGTTTGCGAGGTGGTCAATCATTATGGACCCACCGAGGCCAGCGTCGTGGCGACCAGTGGCACTGTGGTGTGGACCGAGCCCGGCCCGCCCTCGATCGGGCGACCGATTGCGAACACGCAGGTCCGGATCCTGGATCGATTCGGAGCATTATGTCCCGTGGGTGTTCCCGGCGAGATCCATCTTGGCGGGCGCGGTCTGGCGCGAGGCTATACCGGTCCTGCACGTT
>DLYX01000187.1 GCA_003447545.1 Deltaproteobacteria bacterium
TGATGTCGTGGGCGATGCCTTGCAGGTCGACGCTCCAGCCGTGATTCCAGGAATAGTTCAGCAGATCGACGCCATAGATCGCGTCGAGCCAGACCAGTCGACCCAGATCCCGAAGAATATCCCCCGGATGACCTTTGGCATCGGTGAAAATCGATGAGCTCGCGTTGCCGGTAAGATTGATTCCCGGCAGGTTGCCGTCGGCCCAAAGGCGCCGCAGTTCGATTGCACTCTGCCCGTAGGGAACCGAGAAGATTTCGCTGTCCGGGTAGAGTTCCTGCAAGCTGCCGATGAAGGCCTGCCACGCGGTGGCGTGAGCAGCCATCCAGATGTCGATGTACTCCTGGTCGCTGTAGTTCTGCGGGAAATCCAGCCAGGGAAAGAAAACAAAGAAGATCGTCTCGGAATTGTTGTCCCGCGCGTAATCAAACCAGCGTTCATATCCCTCGGTGGTTGAATAGGTGGGCTCGTAGGTCATGCCGAACAACTCGATTTCGCCGGTATCGAGTGCGGCCTGGATCTGCGTGCGCTTGCTGGCATTGTTCCACAAGGCCATCGGTGCGCCGCCCGAGCCGCCGCTGAACACCACGACTTGGGTGTGTTCGGCGATCCCGGCTCGTTCCGTATGATCGGGCATTCCGTCAGCAAAGGGTCGGAAAAAGCTGTGACCCATAAACAACGAACTGTAACCATTTTCCTGCGACGCGTTGGCCGCGGGAGCTGTCCCCATCGTTAGAGCGAGCACCGAAAGCAGCATCGAGAAACGGAAAAGCTGAGAGATCTTGGTCATAGGTATAAACCCTAGTTCGGATGCAGCTCCAAAGTCAAATTCGGGATCTGCGATCTGCAAGATTCTTGTGCGGCGGCTTGACGGGTAAACAATCCTTAGGGCAAAAGTCCGTTATGATGAGGATTTCCAGAAAGCTGATCGTCGGGGGAATGCTGTCCGTTTTCGTGGGGCTTTCAAGCGGTTGCGCCGGAGGACCGCTGGGTCCATTTCCTGGAGGTCGTTTACAGGGAGTGCCGGCTGTCCGCGCGGCGGATTGGGCCGGGATTGGCGAGTCCGAGATCTGCGAAATCGAAACGAATCCAAAGGAGCCGTATTCGGTTACGGTATCCTGCACGTTGGTGGATGGTCAGATGTATGTAAATGCCGGTGGCCGCGAGAGCCCGTGGGCGGCGAATGTCATCGCCGACCCGAATGTCCGGCTTCGCCTCGACGGAAAAATTTATCCGGTTCGGGCAGTCCGGGTCGAGGATAAGGAAGAGATCGCTCGTTTTGGCAAAGTCTGGACGAGTCAAGGCTTCTTCTTGCGCGATCCTACCCAGTTTTCCGAAGTTTGGCTTTTTCGTCTGGTCCCCTGAGACAGGTCTTGTTACCTGCCATCGCCACGGCGTCTGAGTTGGCAGTCCGGGGTCTCTGTTCGTAAGCGGGAGCGGTTCGTCAATGGCACCAAGGCTCAGCTGGTGGAGAGCCAACCCGCCTGAGGGCCCGGGTTCATTCTGTACTGAAGTAGGCAAGCGCTGCCCGGGCGACCGGTTCGCCATATTCTTGCACGAAGTGGCCTGCGTCGGAAACCTTGATCGGCTCGGGGCACCCTCGAATGATGCCGCGGAGTTCCTGCATGACAGCCTCGCCTAAAACAGCATCGCGCATCCCGATAGCCATGAAGCTCTTGCCCGACCATTCGTTGCGAAAAAACGCGCGCGCGCGTTTCGTATATTCGATGCCCGCCATGCCCGGCTCGACCGGAACCAGCTGCGGGAAACGCCGGACGCCGGCCTTGTAGCGCGCATCGGGAAAGGGCGCGTCATAGGCCAGCGCATCCATCAGGTTGTTCTGCGCCAATGCATCGGTGGCGATCAGTCCGGCGACGGGAATGTCGGGGGCGGCAGCAGCAAAACCTTTCCAGGCCGCAAACCCGTCGGAGACAAACTCGCCGATCGGCAATGCCGTGTTCATGACGATCAACCGCTGGAACCGCTCCTGCATCTCCATCGGTAATGTCAGACCGATGATGCCCCCCCAATCCTGACAGACCAGGGTGATTCTGCGCAGGTCCAGACGCTCGATCAGTCGCAGCAGGCTGTTGCGATGAAAATCAATCGTATAGGTGGCGTCCTCGACAGGTTTGTCCGAGCGACCGAAGCCGAAAAAATCCGGCACCACGGCGCGGTGGCCGGCCTCGAGAAATACCGGCAGCATCTTGCGATAGAGATAGCCCCAGGTCGGCTCGCCGTGCAGGCAGAGAAAGACATGGTCGGCGTCCGTCGGGCCCTCGTCGACCCAGGCCATCCGCAAGCCTTCGTATCCGGTCAGGTCGTCGGCGTAGCGAGGCGCCCAGGGAAATCCCGGGAGCAGGGCGAAACGTTCCTCCGGTGTACGCAAGGCTTCGATGGTCATGGTCTTTCCTCTACAGGGCCCTGAAAACTGCGCATCCTCTGGCTGAACCAGAAATACGCATCTGTCGGCGTGGGAAGCCGCACGACCCAAGGTTCCTTCAGGTGTACCTTTTCGATGACGCCACCTTCGGGCAGGACGAGCTGATCATCTTCGGTCTCGTCGCCCACCAGTTCCACATAATCGCCGTGAGGCAGACGGAGGATCGAGACATCGCGTCCGGCCTCGAAGCCGATCACGTGGGCCTTGTCGACCGACACGCGTGCCGGAGCGTCGGGGACGTCAAGT
>DLYX01000007.1 GCA_003447545.1 Deltaproteobacteria bacterium
TGCCTGCGCCCTGCGTTCCATGGGCGCGGTTATTTCGGGCGATGGTGGCGCCACGATTGTGATTGAAGGCTCGGAGTCGCTCGCCGGGATGCGGCACCGCGTGATTCCTGATCGTATCGAGGCCGGAACCTGGTTGGCGGCTGCACTGGCGACGGGCGGCGAGGTGCTGGTGCATGGCGCGCGCGAGCAGCACCTCGGAGCCTTCCTCGATAAATTGCGCGAGATGGGTGGCCATCTGGAAATCTTTGGCGACTCGATTCGCGCCTCCGCGCCGGATGGTTTGCGGCCCGTGGACGTCGTGACGGCTCCTTATCCGGGATTTCCTACGGACCTGCAGGCGCAGCTGATGGCATTGTTGTGTTTCGCGGATGGGGAGAGCCGGATTCGCGAGACAATTTTCGAGAATCGTTTCATGCATGCTCAGGAATTGGCCCGACTCGGAGCCGATATCGTGATCGACGGAGGCGCGGCACTGGTGCATGGCGGCCGCGCGCTGTCTGGTGCTGACGTGATGGCGACGGATTTACGCGCGAGTGTATCGCTCGTGATCGCCGCGCTTGGCGCATCGGGAACGACACGCCTGCAGCGCGTCTATCACCTCGATCGCGGCTACGAGAATCTCGAGGGAAAACTCTCCGATCTCGGGGCGGGTATTGCTCGGGTGGATGGCCGCACCCCGGAGGGACGCCAGATGGCCAAAGCCGTCGCGGCCGGAGGTGGGCAGCTTCGCTCTGCCGGCTCGTCTGCAGGTCAAGGCCGCAGGCGCGCCGCATCGGTAGGTGGCCGCGAATGAAGTTGGTAGTCGGGAGCTCGGAGCCTCGTTTCGCGCGCGTTCTGAAGAAGCTTCTCGCGCGCGGTACGACGCAGGACAGCTCGGTCGAAGCTCCTGTGCGCGAAATTCTCGAGGACGTTCGTGGTCGCGGTGATCGCGCTCTTCTGGATTATAATTTGCGCTTCGATGGGGTGAAGATGCGCGCCGCGGATCTGGTAATCGGTCCCGACGAGATGGCTGCCGCGGCCGCGCGATTGCCGGCGCGTGCCCGCACGGTACTGCGTCTCGCAGCGAGGCGCATTCGCGAGTTTCACAAGCATCAGGTGGAAAAATCGTTTCGCTACAAGGATGCGCTGGGCGTATCGCTCGGACAGGAGATTCGGGCCGTCGAACGAGCGGGTCTTTATGTCCCCGGAGGCGGAGCCTTCTACCCCTCGACGCTCCTGATGAATGCCGTCCCCGCTTCTGTGGCGGGTGTTGATGAAATCATCGCCATGACACCACCTCACGAGGGTGGGGAGCCGGATGCCATTCTCGCAGCGGCCCATATCGCCGGCGTGCATAAAATTATTCGCGTCGGTGGTGCTCAGGCGATCGGGGCATTGGCGTTCGGGACGCAAACGGTCCCCAAGGTCGATAAAATTGTCGGGCCGGGAAATCGTTGGGTGGCGACAGCGAAGCGCCTGGTCTCGGGGGTAGTGTCCATTGATATGGTGGCGGGGCCCAGCGAGGTTCTGGTCATTGCAGATACCAGCGCCAAGGCCGAGCACGTCGCGGCCGATATGCTGGCGCAGGCCGAACACGGTCCTGATTCAACGGCTGTCTGTCTCACGACGAGTCGCCGACTGGCGGAGAAAATCGAAAAGGAAGTGATCGCCCAACTCGAGCAACTCCCGCGCGCCGAGTTGGCTCGTCAGTCGATCGAGGGCCACGGCGTGATTGTCGTTACCCGGAGTCTCAAGGAGTCGATCGATCTGGCCAACCAGATCGCCCCCGAGCACCTCGAGCTCGCCGTTCGCAACGCCGAGGGCTTGGTCCGTCAGATTCGTCATGCCGGCGCCATCTTTGTCGGGCACTACTCCCCCGAAGCCCTCGGTGATTATCTTGCCGGCCCGAATCATGTTCTGCCGACCGGCGGAACCGCCCGTTTTTCCTCTCCGCTGGGTGTCTATGATTTCACCAAACGCACCGGTGTGATTCATGCGCCCCGAGAAGCCCTGCGTGCACTGGGCGAGGCGGTGGTCGATCTCGCCGAGATGGAGGGCCTGACCGCCCATGGTGCGGCTGTCGCCCGTCGGACTCGCTGATCGCGGCAGAACCACACTCAGATATCGGCGAGGTGGGCTTCGATACGCTCGCTGGTGATTCCCGCGTGCCGGAGTCGTCTGGCAGGTTGCACGCGCAAAAGGTGAAAGCACATGGCGGTGATCGAGAGCCCCGCGCCGACGACGGCCAAAATGGTACTTGGTCCGGGCTCGCTGTTGAGATCACCGACGGTCTGCCAGGCAAGCCAGCCGCAAGCCAGCGCCAGAAGCCCGGAGGCGATCACCGCGCGCAGAACATCCTGCAGGGCACGACGCGGACCCGACTGCACAATACGTCTTAATTCGGCGTGGGAGAACGTATCCAGAAACCAGCCGTCCTCGTTGTCGAGCAGGCGGCGCGACGAGGGTTCGATCCAGCGGTCGGAGAGCGGGTCCTTGAAGGACTCACCCCGGTTATGCGCCCGGATGCCTTCGCGGATTGTCGCGTGGACCGCCCGTGAGAGGGGGTATCGCACGAGGATGGCGACCGTGAGGATATTGAAGGCCGCCGGGAAAATACCGAGCAGGAGTCGAATAGTGAGGACCACCTCGTCGCTCTGGACCTCGTTGGGCTGGTAGCCGACCCAGGCGAGCAGGGCGAGAGGGAGTGAGGCGCCCGGGATGGCCACAAATTTGGGAACAATCGCCCAGAAAGAGCCGAATTGTGCTTCGCGACGTTTGCCGGTGAGAAATTCGTCGTAGTCAATGACGTCCGCGACCATGGATGGGAGAATCACCAACCCGGTCGATGAGGCGAAGCCGATCAGCAGGAAGATCCCCAGGACCACCATCGAATTGCCATCGCCGAGAAAGAAGAGGCAGGTTCCGCCTGTAGTTCCGATAATCGCACTAGCGACAATCGTCCACAGCTTGCTGAACCTTTCGGCGAGCCGCATCCATATCGGAACCGCGATCAGCCCGGTTCCAAAGTAGGTGACCAGCAGGATGCCAAGCCATTGCTCGGGGTCGGCAACCTGCAGAACATAGGTGGTATAATAGGGAATGAGAATTCCGGGGATTGCGGCCGGGATGGCCGAGACCATTCCGGCGAAAAAGAAGATTCGGAAAGGGCGGTTGCGGAGTGCCCGGCGGACACCGGGAACGAGAGGGTTGGGATCGGATTTCGCAAATTCAGGGCGCTCGGGAACCCAGCGCAGGAGTGCTGCGTAAAGAACGACGAGCAGCGTCGCGAAAAACCCGGCGATCAGAGCATGGGTGGTTCTGGGGTTTTCGATATCGAATGCCCCGCTCAGGATGCTCGGCGCGACGGATGCGGTCAGGATGCCGACCAGAATGAATAGCGATTGGATGCCGAAAAGCTTCGAGCGCTCGTCGTAGTCGAGCGTCAGCTCGGACCCCAGCGCCCCGTGCGGCACCTGATAGATGGTATGAAACAGGAAGTACGCCGTATAGGTCACGCCAAACCACAGTCCCGCAGCCTGGCCGGTGATCTGACCCGGCGGTGCGAAGAGCAGATAGAAGAACACCGCGCATAGGGGCACTCCGAGCGCGATCCATGGTTTCCTCCGGCCAAAGCGAGAGCGTGTACGGTCGCTGAGCCACCCCATCAGTGGGTCGGTGAGGGCATCGAAGCTGCGCGCGATGGCGATGGCCAAAGCGATCGTCCCCAGAGGTGCCATTACAACGTCGCTGTAAAAAACGGGCATCAGGACGGCGATCGGAATCGCCATCCCCGCACCTGCAAACCCGGGAGCCCCAAAGGCCAGCATCCGGCTGAGGGGAATCGGTTTTTCGACCGGAGCCTCCTCGTGGGTGGTTTCTGGATCGCTTTGCTTCATGAAGGAGGAGTGGCCCGAAACCCGCCTGCGCCGGTAACGGGCTGGGCTGGTGTAGACTGGCCGTGATTCGCGGAGATCTCTTCATAAAGGCTGGCCACCGCCAGTCCCGACCATACGGCGGCCGGCAGAAAGCCGATGATCAAAAAAGCCAAGCCGATCGCCATAAGCGGCACAGCCAGCAGCATGGTCAGAAATATTTCCAACGAGTAGGGGCCCGTGCGCTGCCAACTTTCGCGGAAAGCGGAAATCGCGTCCAGCTCCTCATCGACCACCAGATAGGGGACAAAGACCAGCCGGACGGCAAGATAGATCCCGGGAAGCACGAGAAAGAGCACTCCTGTCAGCAGGGCCGCGCTGAGGAGCAGGGACCCCCAGACGGACTGGCTGTAGCAGCGCTGGAAAGGGATGAATATCTGGTTGAGTTCCACGTTTTCGCCGCGGATGGCGGTGAGCAGCGCGTAAGCGGTGCCAAAGCCCAGGGGGCCGACGACGAGCACCTGCAGAAGGAAGCCTAGCGGGCCCGTCGCTGTCCCGGAGAGGACCGAGACGGCGGTATAACCGGTCATGATCATCAACAGCGCGAGCCATTG
>DLYX01000308.1 GCA_003447545.1 Deltaproteobacteria bacterium
GCCGGCGGCCCCGGCGCCCCGGGCGCCGCGGCGGATCCCACCAGCTGAACGGCGGCGCCCGCGAAGAAAGCCCTGCCGCGACCTGCCACAACAACCACTTTGAGCTGCGGTTGTTCATCAAGCCAGGCGGATGCCGCGATCAGGGATCGCAGTGTCGTCTCGCGCAGCGGATTCAAGTTTCCGGGTTCGTTCAGGAAAATGGTCGCTCGCGCGCCGTCGACGACGACTTCCAGATTTTCAAAGTTCCGCATGCCCGACTTGTAACAGATCGATCAGCGATCCCGGCATCCACACCGTCAGGAATCACAAGCGTCAGCAGGCCAGAAACCGGCGAAAGGACCCGCGGCAAGACCGGCTGCATTAAAGAGGTTCGCCCAACGAGGATTTACCTTCCATGCATAATTGACATACGCGGGTTTGGAGATCTCCGGATGAGAGACGACCAGAACATCACCGTCGACCATCGCATTCGCCCACACCCGACTTTCGGTGTCGGCCCCGACCTGGACACCCCGAACATCGGCGGCAGGCGAACCTCCGCGAAGAAGTCCTCCGGGCTTGAGGCCCTCCCCGGTCGAACCCTTGAAATGAATGCGGAGAACATCGCCTGTGCGCTCCAGGCAATCAAACACCGGCCCCGAGTAGGCAAAATCTTCCCCGTATACATCGTGACGCACCAAATCGACCAAGCGCTGCGCATAAACCTCACGGTCCGAAGGATGCGTGCCGCCAGGCAGATCTTTCGTCAGGGCCAGCCCCAACAAGGGGAGTTCCCGGGCCGCTGACAAATACGCGTCGTACATCAAACCCGCGGCGCGGGCTTCCGGCGGACGCGATCGCGGATACCCACGGACCAGTTCGTCCGAGGCGACACCCTTTCCGTTGGGCTGCATCACGGCCGCAAAAAACAAGTCCTGATTCTCGAAGTCGATACGCCACGATTCGACAAGGTCCCGGAAGCGTTGCGCATACTGCGTGGAGCCTGACCCCTGATGGTCGGACTCCCCTTGCCACCAAAAGACACCCCGCGCGGCATAGGGCAGACAAGGCAAAATCCAGGCCTGATAATAGTCACCGATATCCTCCGGGAATTCCCCCGGGATACCGGTTCCGCTGCCGGCCCAGCGGCGAATCGCCGATCCCGGCACTGCGAGATTCACGATGCCAACCGGGACAGGCGCTCCTTCTTGTCGGGCGAGCGATTCCGCCAGACCTGTCGCAAGCCAGCCCGCCGTGTCGCACGGCAGCGACTGCCAGCCCGCTCCATCTCGCTCATAACCATTGGCAAAGGCTCGAACCCGGGAACCAGCGACCGGGCCTGCGGGATCCGCGAATTCTTCATTCCAGGAGACGTCCGCCACGAATCGACCCGGGGCAAAGTTCGACTGTCCAGCGGCGGCAAATCGACCCGCCACCTCTCGCCATCCACGCGCGTGAAAGCGCTCGCCACGATACGTCCCGAAAGAGGATCACGAAGCTCCAGGCCCACCCGGCTGTCCGCTACGCCTTCCCCCCAAATCGGCAGGATCTGATCTCGTTGCAAAACCATATGATCGGATAAAATCGGCATCGAGAGGCGCCCCTGATCGCTCGATGCCAACCGAAGGTCCGCGGCCATCGCCGCGCTCGCCAAAGCGAGCAGGCAAAGAATCGTCAAGGAAGAAAACAACGTCCGGGCACAGCGCAGAAGTGGAGTCTTTTGTGTCATCGAAGCAACCTCCGGCCCGCGCCCGAATCGGCATAGATTCTGGCGTCAGGCCTGGCACTACGACGGCCGGGAGACCTCGGAATTCAACCCCTCCGACCTTGCTGAGCAGTTGCCATGTCGGGTGCCCGCGCAGAAAGAGCGCGCTACTACCGCATGACCAATGGCGAAGCCGCGTCAGCTATCCTTCAGCAACTGCAGGATAAGATCGCGAACCGCGACCTCTGCCTCCGGAAAACTGAGGGACTGTGCCTCGCGAAAGCGATCCCACGTCTCCGGGGCGGCCAGCAACTCCACTCCGGCGACCACATGCGGAGCCGCGGCAAGCAGTTCGGGGATTGCCTGCCGCAAATCCTTGCGGAGTTCCAGATTGTTCTCTGCCTCGAAAGTTCTCAGGACCGAGGATCGCCACAAATTCGATGTATTGGCGCGACGAAAGGGTGCCAGGTCCTCGAACAAACGCGAGCGCCGAGCCACCAGTTCCCGGACACGCTCCTGCACCGGAAGTCCCTCCCATGCCGGCATTCGACCCTTGCGGGCTTCCTCGCGAACCTGAGTCGCCAGCGCCGCAAACAAACTCTCCAGATCGTCAAAGTGGCGAAAAACCGTCCGACGCCCAACGCCGGCGCGCTCGGCCACCTGATCCGCCGTCGGTCGGCAATAGCCTTCGCGCACGAGTGCGAATAGAGCTTCGACCACGCGTTCGCGGTTACGGACGCGTCGTTGCGTGCGGCCGTCACTTGACGTGGATTTCGTTTCGATGGGCAGAGGCATCGGAGGGTGGGCCTGAAGTTTCCTGTCGAGCGAGGAAGAAGTCAAATAGGCGCAGCGACAGCTCGGAACTCAGATCAGTGCGTCCGGGTCCAGGTCCTCATCCCCGCGCAGTACCAGCAAATCCGTGCCGGCGCGTCTCACCAACCAACGCTGCACGGCGCTCGACCAGACGTCGTAGGGCTCTTCCAGCATCCCGTAGTGACCGCCCGATCGCTTCTGGTATTCCGCCTCAATTCCCTGTGCCGTAATCGCGACAAGATGCTCCGGGACCACGGGATCATCGGGCGAGGCCATGAGCAAGGTGGGTACCGCAGGCCGACCGGGTCGAATCGCCCGCCCGACCAGAGACCCCACCAGGCGAGCCCCTTCATTAGTCAAGGCATTCAGGAGTCGTGCGACGCCGGCATTCGATCCCACGTGAGCCATCGGGTTGGTGGGGGCAGGCGGCGGCAACTCTGCGTTACGCCAACGAGCGATCATATTCGCCAGACGCGGCTGGAGCTGCGGCGGTCCTACGAGGAGGGGGGCATCGGCCACCACCGCGCGCGGCAAGGAGCGTTCGGCCAAAGCGAGCGCAACCAGAGCACCAGCGTCGTGCCCGACCACAATCGGCGGAGTCTCGCAGTCCGAGAGAAAGTCCGCTGCCGACTGACACCATTGTTCGATTTCAAAGTCGCGCCCCTGCTCACCCGAACGCATATCCAGCAGATGACACCGCCAACCGCGGTGCGCCAGCCCCAAAGCTGCGGGCTGCCAGATCTCCGGTGTCGTCCACAGGCCATGAAGAAAAACCAGATCCGCGCGATAGCGTCCGTTTTCCGGTTCGATGCATACGGTATCGCTCATTCCGAGATTTCCTGTTGGTCAAAGCGACACGTCGCATGGTCCTCGAGGCTCGATAATTCTCCACAAAGAAAACGGGCAGCGCCCGGTTCTTTCGCTGCCGCTCCCGGCACAACCGCGTGATGAGGTATCGCAAGCAACCGAATCGCCATGTTCATTTCTCCGCAGCGGGAGCCGTAGCGTCAAGCTCCGGTTGACCGACCAGGTATTGGTGGCTGCAAAAATCACAAACGACCTCCTCCACACGCCCCCCCCGAACTTCCTCCAGTTCTTCGGGCGACAGCGTGCGCACCGCTCCGACTGCCCGCTCGAGAGAGCAGCGGCATTGATAAAGAAGAGGGTCGTGTCCGAGCACATGAAGATCCATGCGATCAAGGAGCGCCATCGTCGCATCCGCCGGTGCCTCACCGGCTCGCACCAGAGCGGCGAAATCTGCCTGCTCCAGACACGCCGTGACACCCGCCAGATGCTCCGGCTCACAATCCGGCATCGCCTGAACGATCATCCCCCCGGCGCGGCTGATTCGACCGTCCGCTTCGGTCACTGTCGCCAGCGAGAAAAGGGTCAGTGTCTGCTCGGACTCGAGGCAAAATTGCTGCAAAGCGCCAGCTATACTCCCTCCGGATACAGGCAGTCGACTCTGGTAAACCTGCCCGCCACGGAATCCGTGGCGTGAGATCCGCAGCTCGCCATCCGTACCGATCAGAGGTTCGGCACTTGCCTGAGGATTCTTCACGCGCCCACGCACCTCCGGTCCCGGCCAGACATCAGCGACCAACTGGCCTGCACTGCCGTCATGATCAAAAGAGCACTGCACTCTTTCGACCGGACTCTGCGCCAGTTCCAGTAGGGCGACACCCGTGAGGAGATCGCCCAACGCCTCGGAAACAGCAGGTGCCGAGCCGGCAACACGAGCGGCCTCCTGCGCCATCGCGGTGCTGGTGGCGGTCAAAATCCGCACCGTGCCTTCGCCTGTCATCCAACGATCAATTCGATCCCTCATGCCGGACGGTCTTCGCAGACCTGAGGACAGATCGCCAGTGCCCACCACTTGCACCCCGCCACCGTTAATGATCGGAGAAGCAGATACCTATGCCAAGGAGGACATTATGGGACTGCTCGATGGGAAAGTAGCTATCATTACCGGCGCCGGAGGCGGCCTCGGTCGAACCCACGCATTATTGCTGGCCAGCGAAGGCGCCAAAATCGTCGTAAATGATCTGGGTGGCGCGCGTGACGGCACCGGCGACGGACTGGCCATGGCCGATCAAGTGGTTCGGGAGATCACGGACGCTGGAGGAGCGGCCGTCGCCAATCATGACTCCGTGGCCACTATGGCCGGAGGCGAGAATATTTGCCGCACAGCACTCGATGCATTTGGCCGGGTAGATATTCTTGTCAATAATGCCGGCATCCTGCGCGATCGTACCTTGGTCAAGACAGAGGAAGACGATTGGGACCTGGTGATCGCCGTCCACCTCAAGGGCACCTACTGCGTCACAAAGCCTGTCTTCCAGCATATGAAGGATCGCGGTGGCCCGGGCGTGATCATCAACACCACCTCCACTTCAGGCCTCCTCGGAAACTTCGGACAGTGCAACTACGGAGCTGCCAAGGCAGGGATTGCCGGCTTCACGCGAACTCTGGCGCAAGAAGGTGCAAAATACGGCATTCGCGCCTGGGGACTCGCGCCGGTGGCGTTTACCCGACTGACCTCCGACTTGATGGGCGGAGAAGAATCCGCAATGGCCGAAGCTCTCGATCCAGCAAAGATCTCGCAGGCAGTTCTCTACATGGCGAGTGATTTATCGGGCGACAAAACAGGGAAATTTCTGTTCGTGAGCGGCGCACGCGTAGCTGAGATGAAAATCACCGGCCCCACCGGCCTCCAGAAAGATGGCTTCTCGGCCCGGGA
>DLYX01000561.1 GCA_003447545.1 Deltaproteobacteria bacterium
TGATGGCACCCCCTCCGACTGGGGAGCGGCGAGCAACGTCCGAAACGATGATCCGAGCCTCCGCCTTTGCTGCAGTCGGCCGGAGAATCGCTGGTGCTACGAGACCCGAACCTTCAGTCAATATGGACTGGCGCCGCAGTGCAGTCTGGGCTTCGACAAGGCCCAACTGAAGTACAAGCTGAAAAATGGCAAGCTGGTCTTCAAGGGTTCGTTCCGGCTTGGAGATGGTCTCGAACAGGATGTCGCGGAAACCTTCAAGCCTGCTGAAACAGGGGCCGAGGTCCAGATCTTCGACCAGGATGACAATCTCCTGGAGAGGATCACTCTGCCGGGTGTTCCTTTCAGTTCGAGCAGCCCTGGTTGGAAATCCAACCGTGCCGGGGACGTCTTGACCTACATTGACAAGAACAAATCCTCGACGATCAAGAAGGTTCAATTGAAGCGAAAGGACCGCACGGACCCTTCGAAACTCGACGTCAAGGTGCTGACCAACGATCTGGGCCTGACAGAAAACCAACTGGCTGGCACCATCTCCCTGCAGTTTCGGCTTCTCGACGAGAATCCGGGGCATTGCGGGGTGACCGACTTCACCCAGGCCAGTGGCGGATTCTGCGCCCCGAATCGAAACGGTACGGTTTTAACCTGTCGGCAATAGCACGAGCGGCCCGGGTTCCCGATGGGATCCGGGCCGCATTTTGTTGCGCGGAGTCGAGCGAAGGATCCTCTCCGAGCGTCCGCCAGTGGCATCGGCGGGTTCCTCAAGTCTTTTCCTGACACAAAATGCAAAAATCGAGTTAGCGTCAGCCGTGTGACCCTTGGAGAAGGGCTGCCGGAGATCGGATCGAGACATTCGAGTGAAACGCGTTAAGACAGCCAGACCGTCAAGCCGAACCGGCACTTTGTCGCGTCGCAAGTTTCTCGCGGGGAGCGCAGCTGCCGGCCTCACCTTGTGGCTGCCGCGTCACGCTCGCGGCTCCGAGGTTTGGGGAGATCTGCATCCCGAATCCTGGCCGGGGACGGGGGGCAACGCACTTCCGACAGGTGGCTACAAGGTTCTCGAGATTTTCGCCTACGGAGGGCTTTCTCCCTGGGAGACATTCTACGTGGACGACGATTCGTGGCGAGCGCAGCGGGGCTTCTTCGATTCTCTCCGCGATGCTTGTCGCCCGGACGTTCCCGTAACGCAGTCTTTTGGCGATCTCGGCACCCGTGTTCAGCTGGGCTGGCCGACGAGTCCTCTGTGGTTTCGATCGGGTGTCGTCGATAATTCACTGATCAATCGGATGCGAGTGGTCGTGCTGCGCCATGATCTTCTACCCCATGAGGCTGCGATCCCGTTCAGCTTGACCGGGTTGGCCCTCGGTAATCCGCGGCAAGCGGGTTCGGCGGCGGTGATCGGCCGCCGTGCGATGGCTCTCGCGCCCGACAGGTTCCCCGCCTCCTGCGTCCTGATGCCGGACCGCGGGGCTGCCAGTGACAATTTCGTGGCAGCAGCGTCGGTCGGCCAGCTCGATCCTGCCGCGGCGCCCCTCGTTCTGACAGTCGGTGGCGATGGCGGGCTGAGTGCGCTGCTCAGCCGGGGAGGAGATGACGCGCGTGCTGCGAGCCGCGATCGGCTGGCCGCGGCGTATGCAGGCTCCTACGAGGCACGGCTTACGGTGGGGCCCGATCGGCTTCGATCGGCGAACTTTGACCAATACGAGGTAATCAGGCAGCAGCTCGGTCAGGCTTCGGGGTTGGCCACGATGCTGGAGGGGATTGATCTTGGTGTCGCTGATGAAGCTGCCTGCAGTGGCGCGGGTGCCTCTGCACCCGCGCTCGACAGTTCCGGCGCCGCGATTCAGGCAGCGACCGGTCTTCTCAACCAGGAGAACGGTCCCCGTTACGTCGGCGTCGTCGACATCGGATTCGAGCTGTTTGGCGGTGCGGGCTATGATTCGCATTTTAACAATCATCTGGCCGTTGGTCGCGACTTCTATCGAGCTCTGGAAGTACTTGAACAAGAGATCGCCGGCGGCACCCTGGATCTCGATGATACCATGGTCGTACTGAGCACTGAGTTTGGCCGCACGCCTCATATTGGGCTGGAGGGGGATGCGGGGCGGGATCACTGGCCGTTTGGCTACGTCTCTGTCCTCCTCGGCGGCCCTGTCGGGCGCGGTGGTGTCCCAGCCCAGGGTTATGTCGGCCGTATTGGCGGGGACGGTCGCGCGGTAGCGGATGACAGCTACACGCCTGCGGATCTGCGAGCTGCGATCTACATGGCTGCGGGGCTCAACCCCTTGCAGCCTTCGGAAGTTTTCTCGATCGGAGATCTGAGTTCCAATGCCCGCGAGGGCTCAAGAGTGGACGAGGTGGCATTGCAGAACCTTGCCGGAAAGTTCTTCGGGGTCTAGCGATGGCAGACGGATACCGGTTGCGCTTTTTGACAGTTGCCATCGTCTCTTGTCTGGCCCTGTCCTGCGATGATATGGGAGCGCCGCCCCGTGACAACGGCGATGCCTCGTTCGTTCGGCAGGCTGTTCCCAAGGTGCTTGGCAGGCGCCTGCGAAGCCATGATGAGCTTCGCTTCTACACGGAGTACGCCGATCGTGCGGGTCGTGCGGCGATGCTCGACCTTCTGTTTCGACATCCTTCCAACCGGGAAGAGTATGTCCGGCACTGGGCCGAGATGTTCATGGAGTATATGCGCGTCGGCCGTTCGGCGGGTGGGCCCAAGTCCTTGAAAGCATGTTACCCGGAGCCTGAGGAGGATTTTTCGGCGGATATTGTGGCTTCGAGAAGCGAGCTCGCGAGTTTGGTTCACCGCACCGAGGCTACGTTCGACCCCTATTTGGGAGCCGCTTACCGGCCGACCTTGACGCAGGTGCTTCAGTCCTCGATTGTCGGGGACAACCTTGCTCCCTTTATGCGTGCGCATTTATTCGCGATGTGGAGTCGGCCGGTCGGTGGCGCTGAGGTCACCGAAGCCAACCGCCAGCGCGACCTATCGGATACGTTTCACCGGACATACCTGTCGCGCTCGATGGACTGCCTTGGCTGTCATAATAGTGCCACGTCGGTGACCGGGGCCGGGAGCTCTTGGAATCGCCATTTCCCGATTCCGGGTCACTTCGAAAAAGCAATCTACGGGGGGCATACAGGTCCCCTGGCTCCGGGTACCAGTGCCCCGTTCCCCGAATCGGTCTGGTGGACCTTCCGCACCGGTTTGCCTGCAGGTTCGGACGCTTGCGAAGGCAGTCTGAGTGCAGGCACTACCGTA
>DLYX01000525.1 GCA_003447545.1 Deltaproteobacteria bacterium
AACGGTAACCGCGCACCCTCAATCCGGGAACGCCAAGCCACGAATGTTTCGTGTCCCCGAGGCCAAGGCTCTGATTAATCGGTTGGGTTTCAATAACGAAGGTGCGGATGCCGTGGCGGCTCGCCTTGCCGACGTCCTCGCTTCTCCCGGGCCGACGCCTCTGGGTATGAATGTGGGTTGTTCCCGCAAGGTGATGGGCGATGAGGCAGCCGAGCTCGAAGACGTTGCCCATTCGGTGCGCTGTCTCGTACGCTTCGCAGATTATATTGCGGTCAATGTGAGTTCACCCAATACGCCAGGCCTGCGAGATCTACAGGCCCCCGAGCGTTTGTCGCGGCTGGTGGCTGCCGTAATGACGGCTGCGAGCGAACAGCAGGCGGCGACGCCTGTTTTTGTAAAGTTGGCTCCTGATCTGCCCGATGATCAATTCGCCTCGATCGCGCAAGCCGCGTTGGGTGCGGGGGCTGGTGGTTTGATCGCTACCAATACAACGATTGAGCGCCCGGGTCTGCGTGGCACTGCCGGGCAGGAGGGGGGCGGCCTCTCTGGCGCTCCTCTGCGCCAGCGAGCCGATGTATGTGTGCGTCTTTTGCGGGCGGCCGTCGGCCCTGACGTCCCGATTATCGGCGTGGGAGGTCTCTCCTCGACTCAGGACGTTCTGTCCCGAATCGCCGCAGGTGCGGATCTGGTCTCCTTGTACAGCGGGCTGATTTACGAAGGTCCCTTGCTGGCAGCGGATCTCAACCGCGGATTGTTGCAGGAGATTGAATCTCGCGGGTTGCGTGATTTCGACGGCCTGCGACAGGCGCTGCAGGCGGAGCCCGAGTCACCTTGAGTCGCTCGCCCGGAGCTTCGGCGGCCTCGATCGCAGAGTTGCCGGGAGGTCCGTTTCTCGATGTGATTCTCCCCGCATTGAATGAGAAAAGCTCGGTGGCGCCTGCCATCCAAAGTGCTGCCGACCCGGCGGTACGAGAACTGGTCCTGGTTGATGGCGGGAGCCTGGATGCGACAAGGGATATCGCCGCTGCAGCAGGGGCACGAGTGCTCTCCTCCCAGCCGGGGCGGGCGCGCCAAATGAACGAGGGTGCTTTCACCACGGCTGGTGAGGTCTTGCTCTTCCTTCATGCCGATACCGTCTTGCCGGAAAACTTCGCAACGCAGATTCGTGAATCACTGCAGGACACTCGAGTGGCGTGGGGCCGTTTTGATGTGCGCCTTTCCGGCGAAGATTCCCGCTTGCGACTCGTCGAGTTTCTGATGAATTGGCGTTCGCGTCTGACCGGGATTTCTACGGGCGATCAGGCAATTTTTGTAAGACGATCGGTGTTCATGGAAATACGCGGCTTTCGAGAGATGCCCTTGATGGAGGATGTCGATCTATCGATCCGCCTTCGCCGCGAGGGGAAATGTGCCGCCCTTCGGTCGCGTGTTGTGACATCTTCTCGGCGCTGGGAGAGCAATGGCGTCTTCCGGACGATCCTTCTGATGTGGGCCTTGCGGCTGGGCTATGCCATTGGCGTGTCGCCCGGCCGGCTCGCTGCAATCTACGCTCGGGGTCGCTAAGCCTCGGAGATTCCTGCGCGAGTTCAGGTGGGGCTACCCGCTCACGGTAGCTGCGTTGGCGAGAAGCTCCTCTGTCTGGAGGACGTCCTGCGCCTGTTCCTTACCGGTGCGATGGTTCGAGGCGATGGTGAAGGAAACCTTCATCCCGGGTACCGGCAATGTGCCTTCCATCTCGGGGCATTGGCTGACGTGGAAAAAGACGGTTTCCTTGGTGGGTCCATGCGCGATAAAGCCGAATCCACGATCGGGAAAGTAGGAGAGGACTTCTCCGAACTTCCGTGGAGTGCTGTCCTTGAGAATATCTTCTACCCGGCTGGGCAGGGGAGCGTCGTCCTCGACCGCAGGTTCGTCACCCTCAGAGGCATGAAGAGAAACCAGTGCGTCGAATTTATCCTGCAGTTTTTGGTTGGTGAGGTTTTGCTCGACGACTAGGCGAAGCTCTTCGATGGCCGCAGTTCGCCTGCCCGAAGCCGCGTGGATTTCAGCCATCGTTGTTCGGACGGTGGTGGCGATTGTCGATTTGGGCGGCACCCGGCCGTCGGCCAGGCGCTTCAGGATGTTGAGGGCGGCTTGGGGGCGCTCGAGGTCGAGGTGCAGACGAGCCATTTCGAGTCGGATTTGCAACTCCCCTCGCGGGTGTTCCCGCAGCGCGAGGACGAGCTTCTCGGCGCTCTCGAGGTAGCGATGTTCATGTCGGTAATATCTTGCCAAGGTGACAAGAGCGACCGCGCCCCGGGGGAGGCTCGTTGCGCGGACGAGGGCTTCCTCGGCGCTCTCCGTATTTCCCAGCGCCGCGTAGGTCCGCCCAAGTCTTTCCCAGATGACCGGGGACTTCCCATCGAGTTCGCAGGCGGCGTGCAGATCGCGCAAGGCTTCCTCGGGCAAGCCTTCGGAAATCGAGATTTCGGCGCGACTCGCAAGGCGGTGCTCGTGGCGAATAATGATATCAGGTCCATTGTCGAGGTTGCTGCAGCTCTCGAGCGCGTTGCGGGCCCCGTCGAGGTTGTCGATCTCGCGCAGATTGCGGGATAGATGAAAGAGTGCCTGAATCTGGATGCCTCGTGAGCGCTGTTGCTGCTCGGGCGAACTGTTCTCGTAAGTGGAGACCGCGCTCTGCAGGGATTCGGCTGCATCCTGTGGCCGGTGGAGTCTTTCCAGACAATAGCCGCGTCGGAAGAGGCATAAATGATAGTTCCCGAAAGTCTTGAGGGAGGAGTCGTACCAATCAATGGCTCGCGCCCAGCGTTTCCTGCGTTGGTAGAACCATCCGACCTGGCAGTGGTACAGGGCGGCCCTGCGGGGATTCAGTTCCACGCAGCGCGCAAAGAACCGCTCGACCTCTTTTTCGTTGCCGGCCAGAGAATGTGCGCGGGCGACTTCGAGAACCAATTCGTGGTCGGACCAGGCGGCGTCTGGCGACTTGATCGAGCCGTAGGTCTCCAACAGCTTTTGAACCGAGCCGGTTTCTCGAAGCCTCCGGGCCTGTTTGGCGGCAGAATCTGCGGGGGAGGCGCTCACCTACTGTGGTCCTCCGTGTACCGTCCGGCCGTCGAGGCGCAGTTGCCCGGAGGCGAGTGCCTGTAAAGCTTCCGGATAGAGGCGGTGTTCCTCGCGCAGGATTCGCGCGGCCAGCGTCGATTCCGTGTCGCCGTCCTCGATGGCAACAGCAGCCTGCGCAATGATGGGACCGTGGTCCATTTCTTCGTCGACGAAATGCACCGTTACCCCGGTGATCTTGTTGCCGTGCTCCAGCGCCTGCTTTTGCGCGTGGAGTCCCTTGAATGCTGGCAGGAGGGCCGGGTGGATATTGACCACGCGATTGGGGAACGCCCGCAGCAGCGTGGAGGTGACGATACGATCGAAGCCCGCGAGGGCAATCGTATCCGCACCGGCATCCTTGAGGTGCGCAACGATCGCGGATTCAAAGGTCTGTCGATTGGGGAAGTCGCCGTGCGGGAATACCGCGCAGGGAATACCCGCGGCTGCAGCATGCGAGAGCCCTTCGACGTCGGATCGGTTGCTCAGTACGGCTACAATCTCCGCG
>DLYX01000094.1 GCA_003447545.1 Deltaproteobacteria bacterium
GACGACTGCGATGCACGCGAGATACACCAGCACGAAGGCTCCACCGCCATATTCGCCAGCGATATAGGGGAACTTCCAGATATTGCCGAGGCCGACAGCGCTCCCCGAAGCCGCGAGAATAAAGCCGAGATTGCTGCGGAACTTTCCGCGCTTGGTGGGGGCCAAATATTCCATAGGGAGGCACTATCGCGCAGAGCGCGTCCGGAGCCAAACTTCCACGAGGGGACCTTTTTCAGCTTGCAGGCCATGTCGGGCTTGCGTGATCGCCCGGGAATGGCCACAGGAGTGAGGAGTGTCCGAGTCCGAAAAACATGCTTCGTCTCCGGCTTCGATCGGCGAGGCGCTGGCGACCCTTCTGCGCGACGGCTGGTGCGGTCTGCGGTTTCTTCTCGGATGGAGGCCGCCACAGGCCGAGATTCGCGCCTCCGTGGCCCGGGGGGCGCTCTTCTTCCCCCTGTTTGGTGCTGCCGGCGGCTCGATCGTGGCCGAAATGCTGATATTGGTTGGGCCGGAAGCCCCCGCGATGCGTGCCCTCTTGCCGGTGGCATTGCTGGCTTTGCTCTCGGGTGGACGTCCGGCCCTCGACCTTTTCCGATTTCTTGGCGGCGGGATTCTCGGGACGCTGTTTCTGGCTGGTTTGCTCGGTGCCGAGGCCTGGGCGTTTTTGAATCTCGATGGAAACTTGCGGGTGATTGCTCTGGTCCTCGCTCCGATGCTCGGCCGATGGGCCTATGTCGTTCAGGCGTATGGGTCTCTCCCGGCGCGCAGCGACGGGTTTGCCGCGATGATGGTTCGTCATATGCAGTTCACGCAGTTCGCCACGGCCAGCGTCTGTGCCATGGCTTTGTCGCTGATGCTGATCAATGCGCTGGGAACTCTGGTGCTCTTTTTGGTGGCGTCGCTTTCGATTTTGCTGCGGATCTTCACGCATCGCCGGCAGGGTGGTGTGTCCGGCGTATCGCTGGGCGCTGGAGCCTTTCTCGCAGAGGCAGGTGTCGTGATCCTGATTGGCAGCATCGCGCGGCTGGCCGCTGGAAGCTGAGGGCTTTCGGATCGAGCGGCATTCGGCGGCACGCGAGGGCAAACTCATTGCAGTAACCCGTGCGGTTATGGGAGAGATTCAGGATGCCATATGTACTGACGATCGATCAGGGGACTACCGGTTCCACAGCTCTGGTGATGAACAGCCGGGGGCAGGTCATTGCGCGAGCCTATCGAGAATTCACTCAGCATTTTCCGAAACCTGGTTGGGTCGAACATGATCCCGACGAGATTTGGGAGGTTTCGCTGCGGGTGATGCGTCTTGCCCTGCGCCGGGCGGGCATCAAGCCACCGGAGGTGGCGGCGATCGGCATCACCAATCAACGTGAGACGACGGTGGTTTGGGATCGGAAAACGGGGGAACCCGTGCACCGAGCGATTGTCTGGCAAGACCGGCGGACCGCCGATCGATGCGAGGAATTGCGCGCTGCGGGTGCTTTGCCTCATGTGCGCAGCCGCACCGGTCTGGTTCTGGACCCCTACTTTTCAGGGACGAAGATCGAGTGGATTCTGCGCAATGGAAAAGGACTGGCCAAGCGCGCGGCCCGGGGGGATCTGGCTTTCGGGACGATCGACTCCTGGCTGGTGTGGAAACTTTCGGGTGGGCAGGTGCATGCGACGGATTACACGAATGCCTCACGCACCATGCTTTATGATATCCACCGGCGGCGGTGGGACCCCAAGCTCTGCGCGATGCTCAACGTCCCCCAGGCAATGCTCCCCGAAGTGCGTCCATCATCGGGCGAATTTTGCCGCACGGCCAAAGGGCTCTTCGGCTCTTCGGAAATTCCCGTCGCCGGGATCGCAGGGGACCAGCAGGCGGCCTTGTTTGGCCAACTCTGCGTGCGACCGGGCATGGTGAAAAACACCTACGGGACTGGCTGTTTTGCGCTGATGCCGGTGGCGGAGCGCCCGAGGCCTTCCCGCAGTGGTTTGTTGACCACATTGGCATGCGGTCCGAAGGGGGAGCCCTTGTACGCTCTCGAGGGGTCGGTCTTCGTTGGCGGCGCCGCGATCCAATGGTTGCGCGATGGTTTGGGGATTCTGAAATCCGCGGCCGAAAGCGAGGCTTTGGCCGCCTCGATCGAGGGCAATGATGGTGTCTATATGGTGCCGGCATTTACCGGGCTGGGCGCACCCTATTGGAATGCGGAGGCGCGCGGAGCGTTGGTGGGGCTGACCCGGGGCAATACACGAGCCCACCTCGCGCGCGCGGCCCTTGAGGCGATCGCCTACCAATCACGCGAGGTGATCGATGCCATTGCGAAGGATACCGGCACCCGACTGCGCGAGGTTCGTGTCGATGGCGGGGCTGCGGCCAATGATTTCTTGATGCAATTTCAGGCCGATCAACTCGGCGTTGCCGTGAATCGGCCCCGGGTGGTCGAAACGACGGCGATGGGGGCTGCATTTCTTGAGGGATTGGGTGTCGGGCTCTGGAAATCCACCCAGTTGGAGAAAATGAGGGTCCAGGACCGGGTTTTTGCGCCTGAAATGAAGAAAAAGCAGCGGGAATCTCTCTTTTCCGGCTGGCGCGCGGCCGTCGATCGGGTCCTCTGATTGTCGTGACGAGGGGCTTTCCCCGGGGCGGATCGATTGCTAGGAGACAAGGGTCATGAAACAGGGAATTCATCCGGAGTACGGGCCGTCCATTATCAAATGCAGCTGTGGTCATATCCTCGAGACACAGTCCACGCAGCCCGAGATTCAGGTGGAGCTGTGTTCCGACTGCCACCCCTTCTATACCGGCAAGCAGAAGATCATCGACGTGGCGGGACGTGTCGAAAGATTCCAGCGCCGCTATGGCAAGAAGCCTGCGCCGGTCGCTGACGAACAGGCAGAATCCTGATCGCGGCCGGACTCTGAGGAGTCCGGGCCAGCAGAGCGGGACCGATGCTCGATAAGCTCGCTGAAGTAGAGCGTCGCTACGGCGAGCTCGAGGAGATGCTTGGCGACCCCGAGGTGATCGGCGATCGTGGTCGGTTCGTGTCCGTCTCGCGCGAGCACGCCAGCCTCACGGACTTGATCGCAGTTTTTCGTCAGTTCAACGAGTTGGTTGCGGAAGAGTCCGGACTGGTTCTCCTGCAAAAAGACGAAGACCCCGAGATGCGCGAGATGGCCGAGGCCGAACTCCCCGAATTGCGCCAGCGTAAAGACGAATTGGAACAGCGGCTGAAGGTTCTCTTGCTGCCCACCGACCCGAATGACGAACGAAACGTCATTCTCGAGATTCGAGCCGGAACCGGGGGAGACGAAGCGGCCCTTTTTGTGGCGGATCTCTTTCGGATGTACACGCGGTACGCGGAAGAGAGGGGCTGGCGGGTCGATATCATGGACTCGAGTCCAACTGGTCTTGGCGGATTCAAGGAGATTGTTTCCTCGATCGAGGGTGCTGGCGCTTTCAGCCGTCTCAAGTTCGAGGGTGGCGTCCACCGCGTTCAGCGAGTCCCGGCTACCGAGACTCAGGGGCGGATTCATACTTCGGCAGTCACAGTGGCGGTTCTCCCCGAGGCCGATGAGGTCGAGCTGAATATCGAGGACAAGGATCTGCGCGTGGACGTGTTTCGCGCCTCGGGCCCTGGTGGGCAGAGCGTGAATACCACCGACTCAGCAATTCGGGTCACTCATTTGCCGACCGGAATGATCGTGATTTGTCAGGATGAAAAATCGCAGCACAAGAACAAGGCCAAGGCTCTGAAAGTTCTCCGTGCGCGACTTTTTGAAAAGGCTCAGGCCGAGCACGATGCCGCGATTGCTGCGGACCGGAAGGCGATGGTCGGCACGGGCGACCGCTCCGAGCGAATTCGTACCTATAATTTTCCTCAGAACCGGGTCACCGACCATCGCATCGGGCTGACCACCCATGCGCTCGATCGTGTCATCGCGGGTGAGGCTGATCTGGTGATCGAGCCGCTGATCACTTACACGCAGGCTGAGGCCCTGAAGGCGATCGATTGATTCTGCGCGAGGCGCTTCGTGCTGCAGCCGAGGACTTCAGGGAGGCTGGCTGCGATACTCCCATGCTCGATGCCGAAGTGCTTCTCGGCTTCGTTCTGGGGCACACGCGCGCGGGTCTGGTGGCCCGCCGAGGCGATCTGATTGCCGCTGCCGACGTCGATGCCTTTTCAGCTCTATGCCGCCGGCGTGCGTCCCGAGAGCCAGTGTCGCATCTGGTCGGAGCCCGCGAGTTTTTCGGACGACCTTTTTTGGTGAATTCCGCCGTGCTTACGCCTCGTCCGGAAACCGAGCTGCTCGTTGAGCTGGCCCTCGAAGTCATTGATGCTGGTGCGCGACGGGTGGTCGATGTGGGGACGGGCAGCGGCGCCGTCGCCCTGACATTGGCCGCAGAGCGGCTCGGGCTGTCTGGCCTTTCGGTTGCTGCGGTCGATCTTTCCCGCGCTGCGCTGGGGGTCGCTGCGGCCAATTCTGAGGTTTTGCTGCCGACGGGGGGCCGGATAGCGCTTCTGCAGGGGGATTTGCTGGGCGCCGTGCGAGCCGGGGTGCTGGATCTGGTGGT
The DNA here is from genome assembly GCA_003447545.1 of Deltaproteobacteria bacterium. Classification (GTDB taxonomy): domain Bacteria; phylum Desulfobacterota; class Binatia; order UBA12015; family UBA12015; genus UBA12015. Next base: position 4,559 of record DLYX01000094.1, read on the forward strand.
CTCGAACCCCCCTTATATCCGAGAGAGCTTGATGGCCGAGGGGATGCCGGAACTCGCTTTTGAGCCAAAAATGGCCCTGGTGGGTGGCGATTGCGACGGGCTCGGGGTAATTCGAAGACTGGTGAGGGCTGCCTGGCGGCAGCTTGCTCCCGGTGGCACCCTTCTCTTCGAGATCGGTGCGGATCAGGGAGTGCAAGCCGCAGAGGTTGCAAGCGAAGTCGGGTTTCAGCAGGTGGTGTTGTTGCGAGATCTCGCCGGACTTGATCGCGTGATCCGAGCGGAGAAAATCGACCAGGTTTAGCCGGCGAAGTTTGCTGACACGGGAAGGCACGAAATGGACGAGATCATTATCCGGGGTGGAGAAACTCTGACCGGGGAAGTGCAAGTGAGTGGCGCCAAGAATGCGGCACTTCCGATCCTGTTCGCGACTCTCCTTTCTCCCGAAGCTTCTCGAGTCGAGAACGTCCCGAATGTTGCCGACACACGCACCAGCTGTCGCCTCCTCGAGGAACTTGGGGCCGAAGTCGCCATGGACGCCAATATGGTATCCGTGGCCGCCGCGCAGATTACCGACTACGAGGCCAACTACGATCTCGTGAAAACCATGCGCGCGTCCTTTCTCGCGATGGGGCCTCTTCTCGCCCGCTTTGGTCGGGCCCGCGTGGCGACGCCTGGCGGATGTGCCATCGGGAGTCGACCGGTGGATCAGCACCTTCGCGGTTTTGAGGCGATGGGCGCCACAGTCGAGATGGCGCAAGGCTATGTCGAGGTCCGATGCGACCGCTTGCAGGGCACGGAAATCCGGATGGACGTTCCCTCGGTGGGGGCGACCGAGAATTTGATGATGGCGGCCTGTCTGGCCGCCGGGACGACGATCCTCGATAATGTGGCCCGCGAGCCGGAAATTGTTGATCTTGCCTGCGCCCTGCG
>DLYX01000450.1:0-2041 GCA_003447545.1 Deltaproteobacteria bacterium
TTCTGGCCACCTACAGGAGCCGCGATCGAGATATGGCCGACGTCCTCATCGATGTGGACGTCGACGTTGACGTCGATATCGACTTTGGAATCGATTTTCTGAGTATCTTCTGATGGGCACCAGCCCCTACGCGATTGCCTGGGGGAGCGCCGCCGTATTCTTTGCGATCGGCGGCGCCCTCCTCCTTCACGCGAGATGTCGGGAGCTGGGCCGCCCATCCCATCCACTGCTCTGGGCCGGGCCGAGCTTGGCAGTCCTTCTGGCCCTTGCGGGAGCCAAGCTGCACCCCTTTTTCGGACAAATGAGCCAACTTCCGGAAATCCTGACCGGGCAGCGCGGATTCATGGCGCTCAACCAGTCGGGACAACGCATCGCCGGAGGTCTGGTCCTGGCCGCGGTGTTTTTGGGAATGATCCTGCCGAGGCTTTGCCAACACCGCCTCGATGGATGGTCCATTCTGGACCGGGTAGCGCCTTTGTCCGGGATCGCCATGGCGATCGGACGCTTGGGCTGCCTGATCGCCGGTTGTTGTTTCGGTTCCCTTTGCGACACCTTTTTTTGCCTCGAATATGCGCAAGGGCGTCCCGCGTGGTGGAACCATTTCGCACGCGGACTCGTGCCCGAAGACGCGACCTCAAGCCTCCCGGTCCACCCTCTCCCTTTCTATCTGGTCGCCGTTGGTCTCCTCGCAACGACGGTCGCCCGATACGCGCTTCAACGAGGCACAAAGGACGGAGTATCTTTTCTGCTTTTTGTGGCGATATTCTGCGGCGGCCGACTGGCCGTCGAATCCTTTCGGGAAACCATCTTGCTGGTGGAGATTCCTCTCCAGCAGCAGATCGACCGGTCATTGCTCTTCGGGTCGCTCGTCGGAATTTTCTGGCAGCAGCACCGTCAACGAGGAGGAGCCCCCGACACCCAGGCGTCCAGCAACGAAGGCTCATCGAGTCCAGGAATTCCCAACGCCTGAACCTCCTGAGCACGAGAACCCTCCTCATAACGAGGAAGCGAGCCAAGTTTACCCCAAACTCGATAGGCCAGCGCCGCCGCGAGCACCCGGATCGGGTAGTCTCTGGGTAATTCTTTCAGGTACGGCTGCGCCTGAGCGAAATTGCTTGCTCCGTACTTCTCCATGATGAACTTCAGGCCGCCGTTATGCGGCCCGATATTATACGCCAGAAGCGTCAAGAAAAGATCCCCATTCATCTGCTCCCGGTACTTCGCCAGAGTGGCTGCTGCGAGATAGGCGTTGTGCCTCTGGTTCAAAGGATCCAGTCGAGCCACCTGCAACTTCTCCCGTGCCAGAACTCTGGCGTCCACCGGCACAGACGTAATCTGGAACAGCCCTCGCCCACCGTCACGACTGGGGCGCGGATGGAAACTCGACTCGGTGGCGGCCACGCCCATCAGAATCTCCGGATCTTCGCCAAAGGCGGTCGCGGCTTCCCGAACAGTTGGTTCAAAGACTCGCGACCGCTCGAGAATCATTTCCTGTCCGACCAGATCCATTCGGCGGTAGGCAGCGAAAACTTGGTGGCGGACAACCCGCACCTGCGTCATTCGCTCTCCGGCGAGAACTTCGCGCAAGGCATCCAAAGCCAAAGTCGGCGGCGCAGCCCAAACAAGGCCGCCAAGGCCCAGCAATGCGGCCAGATTCAGACAATCTCGCCAACGCCCGGGAGCCAGGCGGCGGAGCTTCTCCAGAACCAGCACGAGTACGGTGCCGAGGACCGTGATCCCTGCCAAGCTTGCCAAAAGAGCTAGCGGCGATACCGATCCGGCCTGACGCGCCAGAACCGCCAAGCTCGCGGCGGCAACCAAACTCCCCCCGACAAGAATTTCCGCGGCCCGGTAGATCCGGGGGCCCAATCCTCCTCCGGACTTCCGTCCTTTCGCCTTACCCCGACGCGGGGCGCGCTTCTTGCGGGCAGGAGCCTTCCGGGGCTTCGCGCGTTTTCCCGCAGTGCTCTTCCCACCCGCCACGACTGTCCCCCCCGTTGCCAGATCGCCCGCCCCGAGAGCCGTGCTACCCCGCGCCTGC
>DLYX01000450.1:2353-2632 GCA_003447545.1 Deltaproteobacteria bacterium
CCCCGCGCCTGCCCGGCCAGCAACTCCCGTGCGCGTGGCGACTCTAGGAATCCTTGTCCGAGGGCTCCGACTGCGCGGCCGTTCCTGCACGTGTCCGCATGGCGCGCTTGTCCACCAGCCCCGCCATCTTGCCCTCACGAAGCGAAATAAAGATGGCCTTCGCCTCCGCGCAAAGGCGATCTCCTTCGTGCAGAGTCCCTCGACAAATGACCTTGCGTCCCTCGATGGACTCGACATGGCTGCGAAAGACCAGAGGGGTGTGGAGCGGTGTCGGCGACC
>DLYX01000059.1 GCA_003447545.1 Deltaproteobacteria bacterium
TGCACCTCTACGGACAATGTGTGGATGGCGCTGCTTTCGATGCCATGGCTCGTCGCCAACAGATCGCTATCGTGGAAGACGCTTGCCAGGCGATTGGTGCCACCCGGGGAATTGCCCGGGCCGGTTCTTTCGGGGACCTTGCTGCCTTCAGCTTTTATCCGACCAAAAACCTTTCGGCGGCTGGCGATGCGGGCATCGTCACGACGAATGACGATGCCCTCGCTGCGCGTGTGCGACGCTTGCGGGTCCATGGTTCGGAGAAACGTTACGAGCACATCGAACTCGGTCTCAACAGCCGTCTCGATGCCCTCCAAGCGGTGATTTTATCGATTCGCCTGCAACGCCTGGCGGCCTGGAATGAGGCCCGAGGCATATTGGCCGATCGCTATGACGAACTCCTCGCGGCGCACGGAATCTCTGATCGGGTGCGTCCGCTGCAGCGCCACGAAGGGACCCACGTCTTTCATCAATATATTGTTCGGGCCGATCGTCGCGATGAGCTCCGCGAATGGCTGGCGGGTCGCGGGATCGGCAGCGAAGTCTACTACCCTATCCCCTTGCATTTGCAGGAATGTTTTACCGATCTCGGCTATCGTGAGGGCGACTTTCCGGTCGCCGAGCGTGCCGCACGGGAGGTTCTCGCCCTGCCGATCTACCCGGGGCTTACCGAAGCCGAGCAGGTCCGGGTCATCGAAGCCATCCGAGATTTTCTGGATTCTTGAGCGGCTGCTCCGTGCAGCCACGGGAAGGCAAGGCGCTGTCTCCCGGCCGAGTCCCTAGTCGCGGGGGCTGCAGATAAAGATCGGAATGTCTCGTGTGGTCCGGGTCCGGTATTCGGCGAAAGGTGCATAATGCCGGTCGCAGATCGGCCAGAGGGCATCTTTTTCCTCAGGTTTCGCCAGACGCGCCCGGAACGCACCCGTGTGGTTTCCGTGGCGGATGGTGATGTCAGGGTGGGCCACCAGATTCCCGAACCAGACCGGGTTTTTCGGGGCCCCACCCTGAGAGGCGACCAACAGCACCTGGTCTTCGTGGGGGACGTACATGAGGGGAATTGTCCGGGCCCGCCCGGTCTTCCGCCCTACCGTGCCCACGAAACAAACATCATCTCCGCCCAAAGTGTTCCACAGGCGCCCGCCGCTGAGTTCGCTGACCAGAACATGAAGTCGCGTAAACAGCTTCATGATCCACCGAGGAGGCGGGGCCCCGGTCTTTTTTGTTGCTTCTTCCACAAGAACCTCCGGATCGTTCTTCCCGGCGTATCAGGTCCCTCTCTGGCACCACAACTGCGGCGAGTGTCGCTCCGGGGCGATGGAGCACCTTGGGGAGCCGTCCGGCGCCGGTGCGCGGGCCGAGACTGCTGATTCTCGAGGCCGATGATTGCGCATGGCGGTGAAGAAAAAATGACCGGGCGACCAAAAAAGAGCAGGTTCGTTGGTTACAGCGTATGTGGGCGGAAGAAGAAGGGTGCTCGGGTGCGTGAGCCAGATTTGAAGTTCCGATAGATCGCCCGGTCGAGTCTATCAATAAGCAACCATGGTGCCAAAAAAAAGCCCATGTTTACTCGTTTATGCTCTGGCAAACCTGCAAGGGATCGAAACAGCTGCAAATGCAGGTGAGTCTCCCGAGCTCCGCAGCCCCTATGGTCCAAGCCTGCTTGTACTCGAAATCCTTTATGAAGTTGGTCAAAGGTGAGGATTCCTACCTAACCCTATGCCCTAAAAACGATATTCCGGAGCTTTTGAGAGGCCCTCTCGATATGAGGGTGCGTTGTCGACAAAATGGCCAAACGTGCCCAGATGCACGATTCGTTCTGTCCGGGCCGGTTCGATGGCGAACCGGGGTGTGGACCTCTCGCGGCTTGCGCGGTAGGACAGCGGCGAGTGGCGGCAAGAATTGATGAGGGGGTCCTGTGGTTGGCTCGTGGGTTGGGGTTGGGCCTGGTGCCTCGGGCGCCAGGCACCGCGGGTTCTCTGCTCGGAATTCCCCTTTTCCTTTTGGTCCATCGTCAGGGCTGGCCTGTCGCCGTTGAGTGCGCGATTGTCGCGGTCTTTGTGCTTCTGGCCTGCGCGATCGCGGGTCGAGCGGAGAAAATTCTCGGAACGCACGACTCCGGACAGATTGTTATCGACGAAATTGCCGGGATGTGGGTGGCCCTGCTCGGGCATCCGGTTGGTTGGGAATCGATTTTGGTCGTATTCGTGATCTTCCGTATTCTGGATATCTGGAAGCCGGGACCGATTCGATGGCTGGACCGGCGCGTCCCCGGCGGAGCCGGGGTGGTCGTCGATGATGTGGCAAGTGGCGCGATTGCGAGTATTCTCGCATGGGGGATTGGATTTTGAAGAATGAAATGAAGCGGGTCGTCTTGTTGTCGACCGGAGATGAACTGACCAGCGGCAAGATCGCCGATACCAACGCCCAATGGCTCTCGGACCGATTTTATACGCTCGGACTGGAAGTGGTGGCTGTGCTGACGGTCGGGGATTTTCGCGAACGTCTGGTTTGGGCCTGGGAGCAGGCATTGGAGCTTGGGGACCTTGTGGTCTCCACCGG
>DLYX01000625.1 GCA_003447545.1 Deltaproteobacteria bacterium
GACCGAGTGGGACGGATCAAACGTGAAGATTTCGGTCAACGGAGGCACCTGGAGCCTGATTCCCGGCTCCGCCTTCAGCTTCAACTCCTACAACTCGACGCTCAAGACCAGCGACAACCCGAATACCGGCGAGCCCGCATTCTCGGGTACCGATGGCGGGTCCAATGGGGGCAGCTGGGGACAATCACAGATCAGTCTGGCGAGCCTCGCCAATCCGGGCGACACCATCGCCTTGCGCTTTGAGCTGGGCACCGACGGCTGTAACGGCATCATCGGTTGGTATGTCGACGACCTGCGGGTCTTTGCCTGCGAAGGGGGCGTTGCCCCCACGCCGACGCCACAGCCGACCGAAACACCGGCACCCACAGAAACGCCTGAGCCCACCGAAACCCCGGCACCGACGGAAACGCCCGGGCCGACCGAGACCCCGGAGCCAAGTCCGAAACCCACAGAAACACCGGCACCCACGCCTGCAGGACTCTGTAGCCAGCCAGAATCGGCCATTCCGGACGCTGGCGGCATCTTGTCCGACAGCATCAATCTGCCCCCATCGGGCACAATTGCCGATCTGAACCTGTCGGTTTCGATTACCCATAGCTGGGTCGGCGACCTTCAGGTGACCCTCACACATGAGGAGTCGGGCACCAGCGTGATCCTCGTAGATCGACCCGGCAATCCGGGTGCGAGCGATTGGGGCTGTGCGGGAAATGATATCGAAGCGATCCTCGACGACGAAGCCTCCGCGGCTGTCGAGGATGAATGCAGCAATGCGACGCCCACCATCGCGGGCACCTTCGTCCCCAACAACCCCTTGTCCGGATTTGATGGGCAAAACCTGGGCGGCGAGTGGACTCTGGCGGTGAGCGATGCTGCTGCTGGCGATACCGGCACTCTCGACCTCTGGTGTCTGCAACCTACCGAGGCGCCCCCGGCAACACCCACGCCGACGCCAACACCTGTGCCGACGCCAACACCGACGGCAACAGCGGAACCCACCCCGGAGCCAGTATGCGGCAACGGCACGGTCGAAGCGGGCGAGCAATGTGATGATGGCGCGGAAAACGGCAACACCTGCTGTCAGAGTGACTGCCAGTTCAAGCCCGACGGCCCGGCCAGCTGCGATGGGAACACCTGCACGATCGACACCTGCACCGCGGGTGAATGCTCAACGGACGGTTGCCAGACCGGCGACGCCTGCGGGGTATGCGGCGGTACTTGTTCGACGGCGGGGGGCTCATGTGAGTGCGCCTTCTGAGGTTGTGAGATACCTCCAGCCCGATCGGACATAGAACGTGCTCACGCGCTTTGAGCTTCCTTTTTTCGGCACGATCGCCAGCCACGACCTGCTCGTAGGACTGGCCATCGTGATTTGCGTCGGCCTCGGCCTGCGCTGGACCATCGTCCGCGAGCAACTCCCCCCGGGACGAGTCCTGATCGCCATCTTTTTGATGATGGTGATTGTGCTCGCCGGGGGGCGCCTGCATTTCGCCATCACCAAATGGCATTTCTTTGCCGCCGACCCCACAAAGCTCTTTCGCCTGAGCAGCGGCGGCCTCCATGCACCGGGTGCGATCGCCGGCCTCACGATCGGCGGCTGGTTCGTCCTGCGGGCCTTGCGCCTGCCGATCGGCCGCTTTGTCGATGGTCTCGCACCAACCGTCGGTATCGGTATCGCCCTGGCCCGCTTTGGCTGCTTCCTCAATGGATGCTGCTACGGCGAGATCTGCGACCTCCCCTGGGGCATCTCCCTGCCTTCGGACAGCTATACCTACCATGCGCAGATCGAAGCCGGTGTTCTGGACCGAGGCGCCCCGCACTCTCATCCCGTCCACCCGCTGCCGCTTTACTTTGCCGGGGTCGGCCTGCTGATCTCGGCGATTCTTCTCTGGAGGCGTCCCCACCGGCGCTACGAGGGCGAGCTTGGCGTGATTCTGCTCTTTCTCTTCTCCGCCTCGAGCACGATTCTGGAATTCTGGCGCGCCGAGCACGCCTACCGCATCTATTGGGGCCCGCTCCCCCAGCTCTTTTGGGTCAGCCTCGCCATGACCGTGGCGGCCGGGATCCTCGGTTTTCGACTGAATCGCTCGGCGCTCGACGAAAGCAACGACCACCTCGGGGACCGCAGGGATCCGCCCCCCGGCCCGGCCGGATTGAATTCACCCGAGGCTCAGAAATAGATCACCGAGAAGACCTGCCACAAACAGCAACCCGAAACGACGGTTGAACCAGAACACCACGGCGACAAAATAAAGCGGCCAGATCCCGGGGGGCAGATCTTCCGGCTCTTCAGCAGGCCGCGGATGCGCGTAGATCTGACGAACCCGCTGAATCGATGGTGCTGCGAGAAAACAGAGAAGCATCGGCCATTGAAAATAGCCGCTCAGGACCAGGGCGCCAACGATCACGAATTGCAATACCAGCATGGCCACCACGGCACGACGGGATTGCCTCTCGCCCAGAAGGACCGGCAAGGTCCGAATCCCCTTGGCGGCATCCAGATCGAGCTTGTCGATATGCTTACCGAACAGCACAGCCGTCGGGCCCAGCCCGTACGCGACGCTCGCCCACGCCACTTCCGCACTCCATTGCCCCGTCACCACATAATAAGTCCCGCCCACCATCAGCGGCCCCCATACCGCCAGGACAGCAGGCTCGCCGAGGCCGATATATTTCAGAGGCCAGGTGTAGAAAAGGACAAAAAAAGCGCCCGCGGCCAACAGCCAGAGAACGCCTTCCCCCCGGGTCATCACCAGCCACACGCCGATCAGCAACGCGGCAGCACCGGTAATGGCGGCATAGCCCATCAGTCCCCGCACCGAGAGGAATCCGGCCTGAACCGTCTGCGGCCCGTATTGGGTCCGGAAATAATTCCCCTCGTCGACGCCCTTCCAATAGTCGGTCAGGTCGTTGATGAGATTATTGGTTGCGTGGGCGAGGCACAGGCCGAGAACACACAGCAGGAAGGGCTCCCAGGAAAAAAGTCCCGCCTTGGCCGCCAGCAGTCCACCGAACGCCGCCGAGACGAAGGTCATCACCAGAACAGCGGCGCGGGACGCGATCAACCAACGAGAGACGAGATCGAGATCATCCCATTCAGCCTTGTCGATTCGGGGCATGACGCTCAGGGCCTGCCCCCACATCTTGAAGTTTGGCATCAATCGCTCTTCCCGGCCTCAGCCGTCCAGTTGTTCCTGAGCGCTCAAATCCTTTTTCAGGGTGCGCGCCGAAAGCATATAATGAACCGTGGACCACAGCGCCCCGATACTGGTCGTCCAGACCAGAGCATACCGGACACTTTCCACGCCGTATTCCGGAGAAAATGTATCCGAAAGCCAGCCGACAAACTGCGGACCCAAGCCTAGACCAATCAGGTTCAGAACCAGCAGCAGGACGGCCGAGGCTTGCGATCGCCAACGTGCCGGCACCATCGTCTGGGTCAGGGCGAAGGTAGGGCCGAGGTACGTGCTACCCAGCAGCGCCGGCAGAAGGCTCCAGCCGATCGCGGTCCAGGCTCCGTCCGACATATAGAAGAGGTACATGAAGGGCACGCTCAACCCGGTGGTCAGAGCGGGAAACCAGGTGTACCAGCGCACGTCCCGCTTCGAGAGACGATCCGTGATCGCGCCACCCAGATAGGTTCCTGCGACGCCGGCCGTCAGAGCCACAGCAGCCAGAACATAACCAAGTTCGGAGCGAGAGAATCCATGGACACGCTCGAGAAACGCCGGATTGAAGGAACCCGCACCGTAGCCGATGAAGGCATGAAGCGCCCCGGCAAAAGCCAGATGTAAAAAAGACCGCCGTGCCATCAAGAATCGCGCAACATCACCAATGGGCTCGCGCCGCACCGGCTCCTGTTGTGACTCCCAGTAGCCTCGGGTCGGATTCTTGAGAGTGAGCCGCACGATCGCGGCCAAGAATATGCCCGGAAACCCGACGACAAAAAAAGCCGCCCGCCAACTCATATTCTCGGCGACCCATCCTCCGGTCGCATATCCGATGGCACTACCGATCGGGATACCGAGGGCATAGATCGCCAGCGCCGTCGCGCGCTTGGAAACGGGAAAGAAATCCGCCAGCATCGAGTGCGCCGGTGGACTGCAACCAGCCTCGCCAATGCCGACCCCGACCCGGGCCAGCGCCAGCATCGTGAAAGAGCGAGCAAAGCCCTGCAATGCGGTCATTGCGCTCCAGAAAAAGAGCGCGATCGCAATCAGATTCCGTCGCGAACCCCGGTCCGACCAGCGGGCGATCGGGATCCCGAGGGTCGAATAGAAGATGGCGAAAGACGTGCCGGAGAAAAACCCCAGCTGGGTATCACTGAGGTTCAGATCTTCCTTGATCGACTGGAGGAGGATCGCCACGATTTGCCGATCGATGAAATTGAAGATGTAGACGATCAGCAGGAGCGCGAGTGCATATTGGGTATAAGCCTTCGAAAACTCGCCTTCGCGCTCATTCGTTGGTTCGTCTGCCATGGACAGCGATCCTTCAGCAACCAGCCCGCAAGTTCAAACGAGAAGCGTCGCTCTGCCTGAAATTCTCTGCAATACCTCGCCCGGCTGCTCTATTTGCCCGATTTGCGTGCTGGTGAATTTTTCTGCTTCACAGAGCAGAGAGGAACGCAGGAGAATTGAACCCATGATGGCAGGAATTTTTCTTTTGCAGGCGATCGCGATCGGACTCGCCTGGCGTGGCGACCGGACCACCGCCGCCGGCCTTGGGCTGGGCAGTATCGTCCTCGCCATCCTTTTATTTTCGCACCACGCCAGCAGCGAACTCGGCCTCTCCTTCTGAAATGATGTCGATTTCCTTCGCGCGCAACCTGAATGCCATCGCGGCAATCCTGCTCTGCGGCGTGCTTGGCGGCGCATTCGCTGCGCAATTTATCGGGCAGGAGATGCCCTGCCCTCTCTGTCTCCTGCAGCGCATCGCCATGCTCGGCGTCGCGACTGGTGCTCTGATCAACGTACGATTCGGCCCCTCCACCGGAGGCTACGGCGTATCCTTGCTGAGCGCGTTGTTCGGCGCCTGCGTGTCGGCCAGCCAGATCCTTCTGCATATCCTGCCGGGCGACCCCGGCTACGGCGTTCCCGTTTTCGGGATGCAGCTCTATACGTGGGCGTTGGTGGTCTTTCTGATCACCCTGCTTCTGGGGTCAGCGATGCTGCTGCCGGCCTCCCAATTTCGCGAACCTCCAAGACCTCGGCCGCTCTCCAGTCTGCACAAACTGGCTTTTTTTCTGGTCCTCGTGATCGCTGCGGGAAACGCTCTGGCCACCTTTGCCGAATGTGGTCCGGGCATCTGTCCGGCCAACCCGGCGAGCTACCGACTTCTTGACAACTCTTGATGCGGCCCCGCGGACGAACGCGAGCGATTCATCACGATTTTGATTGCCGCCAGTATTTTCGCTCCAGAACTTCTTCTTGCGAGAGGAAATTATAGATCCTGCGGATAAAGCGAAATGCACTGCCGTAACGAATGAACTCATCGGGGTGAATCAGAATGGCCTCGGTCGGGCGGCGGTCGTCCGCTGTTTTCGCAACCCGCAGGATACACGTATGGCACGGCGCCTCGATCCGTTTTCGTTCGAGAAGATAGGTCACATAGGCTGCCGTCTGCACCTTGTGCGCCACGCCGATGGACTTGGATGTCTTCAGGTCGATCAAAACCGGAACGCGGAGGTCGGGAGCCACATCCACTTCGTTTGGCGGACGGTTCCAGCTGCTGTGCGCGATCAGCCCGGCCAGATTCGCCGTGCCAAAAGCGTCCGCCGTTCCCGCAGACCAGAGATGTTCGTCCACGCTCCAGAGTCGTTCCTCCACGCCTTCGGGATCGGGCTCGAAACCGACAGCATCGAGCCAATCGATCGCCAACTGGCCGGCTCGCGCCACAAGTTCAGGATCGAATCCGGGGCGATCCGGGCCGGGCGATTCAGTCTCGGGCGGCAGTCCGAGCCGCTCACGCAAATGGGCTTCCACCAAACCGTGGGCGGCAGTCCCGAAGGCGCCCGCTGCGTTTTTCTCCACCTCGCAATACGGCT
>DLYX01000185.1 GCA_003447545.1 Deltaproteobacteria bacterium
AGCCCCTGCTCGACCAGCTGGTTCTGGATGGGCATTATCTGATCCTCTTTGACAACCGTGATGTCGGTCTCTCCGGCGACTTTGCGAACGTCGCCACCGAGGGGCCCGCCTATTCGATTCGAGATATGGCCGGAGATCTTGTTGGCCTTCTCGACCATCTTGGAGTTGCATCGGCCCATATCGCAGGAATGTCCATGGGAGGCATGATTGTACAGCATGCCGCCCTGGCGTTCCCCGACCGAGTGCGTTCGATGACATCCATCATGTCTTCCAGCGGCAAACCCTCTCTTCCCCCTCCTTCGACCGAGGCCATGTTTTACCTCACAGCAGCCCCCGAGGACCCGGAAAATCGTGAGCAAGTCCTCGCACTCGGCGTCGAAGGTCGTCTCTGTTTCGATGGCCCCGGCTACCCTGTCGATCCGAAAGTCCACAAGGCCAACCTCAAGCAAGCCATGGACCGGGCCTACCGCCCCGATGGTGTCGCACGCCAGCTCGCAGCAATCGCCGCCGATACGGATCGATGCGAACAACTGGCCAGAATCCGTGTACCGACAATGGTGATCCATGGAACCGATGATTCCCTGATCCCCCTGGCGCACGGCCTCGATACAGCAAAATCAATCCCGAATGCACGCATGGAGGTCGTCGAGGGAATGGGCCACGCCCTGCCCGACAGCCTGGCCCCCTTGATCGCCGAGCTGATTCGTTCGCATACCGGAGACGTCGAGAGCCGAACAGCCTCTTAGTCGCTCGCAGTTTCCTGCAAAATTCGGGGGGATCTTTTTGCGTTCGCTCAACTCTCGGAATGATCTCGAGTGCCAATCTTGCGGGCGGGTGCGCCGGCCACGATCGAATAGGGCTCGGTCGAGGCCGTGACCACGGAACCCGCACCGACTACCGTCCCCTGAGCCAGTGAAACGCCTGGCGTGACCACCGCATTCGCTCCGATCCAGCAATCGTCGCCGATCTCGATTTTCGCCTTGCGGTGGCCTTGTTCGATGATTGGCAACGTTGTGCTCAGGTCCCATCGGTGCTGCGAACTTACGACAACGACATTCGGTCCGAACAAGACGTTATCGCCGATGACCAGTCCCCCTCGGCCATCGAAGGTACACCCTGTATTGATATGGTGATTTCGCCCCATCGAGATTCCGTAACTATGGATGAACTGGATTCCTCGCATCATGTAGCCAAAGCCACCGAGGCGCTGAAAAAGAACTTTGTAAAACAGGTAACGAAGAATGAATCCCAGCAAACTGGGGATCGGCCGCAGCAAAGACCCGAGCCATTCCTCGGCGTAGACCGTGACCACCTGACGCGGGGTCATGCTCCCGAGCAGCCTCTGAAACTGCCCGACCACCGTCGGCTTGTGCGGGCTTGTCATCAGCGGGCTCGCCTTGCGGTGACCAGGATCTCGCCGATCGGAAGAGGCCAGGCGTAACCGGCAAGTCGGCGAGGAAGAATCCGTGCGAGGCCACCCACGACCGGGGCCATCGCCGGCAGAAAGTGTCCCAATTGCTCGGCAGCGTAATCCATCGTCAAAGGCTTGTAGGACGGCTGAATCGAAATTTCCTCAAGTGAGGTCTCGGCCAAGAGGCGTCCGATCGTCGCCGGGGTGAAATAATGGATATGGTCCGGCGGCGCGTAGAAGAACCAACGGGGCCCCAGAATTCGTGCAGCAAAACTGGCGATATTCGGCACGGTGATCGCCATCAAGCCGCCTGGTTGCAGCCACTCGCTCATGCGGCGCACGAAAGGAACTGGATCGACCAAATGCTCGACCAGATCGAATGCCGTCACAACCGCGTAGTCCTTGTCTGGTTGGAAATCTTCGACGGCCGATCGGTGGACACGAAGCCCACGCGATTGCGCTTGCGCGACGGCCACGCGAGAAATCTCCAAACCTTCCGCATCGAGACCAACGGCGGAGGCTTCCGCAACAAATGCCCCGGTCGACGCGCCCACATCCAACCATGCCCCCGCGGGTGCTTGCGGCTGCACCATCGAGAATCGACTTGCAGCAATGCCTTGTCGGACTTCATGCGCCGAGGCAAAAGCCGCATATTCGCCGTCTGCGTAGCTCTCATCATGATTGGACTCGACCTCTGATGCGGTCGGCATCGGATCGATAGTGACGAGGCCACAATTGGCACAACGAAGAAAATCCCAGCCCTGCTTGGCAAAGAGCTTCTCGTCCTGAAGCTCCGCGCAAAGTTTGCAGGTCGCCGAGCCGACCGGAGTTTCGGAACAAAGCATCGGCAGCACCTTACCCGCGTTTCTCCGAGAAATCACTGCGAATTCTTTCAGAATCCCAAAACTTGATCGCCCCGGTCAAAATTCAGTCACCAACGTCGCTCCCACCCGGAGGGCGGACGGATCCGCCCTACAGGGATTCAACTATAGCGAATCGGCTTCCCTTTGGATTTCCCATGGTGCGCTACCGCATCGCGGAGGTCGGCCAGAAAGGGTTCGATGATCTTCTCATGCTCGGGGGAGACCATCATATGAAGCGCATCCGGGTCTTTTTGCCGATCCAAATGCCAACCTCGTTCATCCATGACGTCTCCAATCGCCATGATATCGAACACATCAGAGCGGAAGGCTTGGATACTGACCGGAGGGTCACCGACCATCGATAATTCGTCGATCGCCTCGATACCCGCGCGTAGTGCCTGCGCATTTCGGAGAGTTTTCCCCGCGAGGCGCATATACCCCTCCTCGCCCAGATAGTTCATGACCGCCCAAGCGGCCGCGATGGGTGCCGCAGGTCGCGCGCCGGCAAGTGCCGGCGAGCCGTAGAGCCCGCCAGGCCATTGATCAAACAAGAATATCTGGTGTCGCAACATGGATTTGTCACGATGCGAGATCACCGAAGCTCCCTTGGTCGAAAACCCGTATTTATGGACATCCGCCGAGATCGTGGTCACTCCCTCGACTCGAAAATCCCAGGGCGGCACGTCATGGCCGAGTTTCTCCAAAAACGGCAGCAGAAACCCCCCGACGCAGGCATCCGTATGAAAAGAAGCATCCGCATCCATTGCGATAGCTGCGAGCTCCGGAATCGGATCGATCATCCCGTGCGGATAGTTCGGGGCCGACCCCACGATCAGGATTGTCCGCGGCGAGACCAACCCACGAACGGCCTCGACATCGACCCGCAGATCTTCGGCCAAAGGTGCTTGTCGGAGTTGCACGCCAAGATACTCGGCCGCCTTGGCGAATGCCGGATGCGCCGACACCGGGGTGATCATCTCCGGATCCTCTACCCCTCGCTCCTCCCGCGCGCGATTCCTCGCGGCCTTCACCGACATGAGGATACTTTCAGTCCCCCCCGAAGTCAGAGTGCCC